>JANWHI010000045.1 GCA_025450495.1 Candidatus Dormiibacter sp.
CCTGCCACGACCGCGAGGTTGCGGATCATCTGCTCGGCCCCGGACAGGGTCAGCGGCTCGAACTCAGCCGTGGCCGCACGACGACGCAGTCCAAGGAAGAGGCGTTCGCTGCGCGCCTCGCGGCGGGTGTGGTCGGCGTAGCGACGCAGCCGACGGGCGAGTGTCGGAGACAGTGGAACGAGACGCCCGCGATCACCCTTGCCGTGGCGTACCAGCAGCACGGCGCGTCCTCCAGTGCTCTGCAGGTCGTCGCCCCGCAGCGCCAGCAGCTCACCGAGCCGCATGCCCGTCTCGAACAGCAGCCGGACGAGGAGCTTGTCGCGCTCGGTGGTCGCGGCGTCCTCCATCGCCGCGACCTCTTCGCGGCTGAGCACGTCGAGTATCTGACGCCCCATCGACGGCAGCTTCCCCTTGCCGCCGATCGTCTCGCCGGCCTGGGCACCGGCCCACTCGAGGAACGTGTTCACCGCGCGCATGTAGCTGTGCACGGTGGCCTTGGACAGCGGCCGGCCGCGCCGCGAGAGGGTGCCGTCAATAAGGCCGGCGCCGAGGTCGTTGAGCAGCCGGTTGGTGAGCTGGGCCGGCTCGGTGACCGTGCGGGCGGCGCAGAAGGGGAGGAGAACGCCATTGAGCGCATCCGCGTAAATGGCCACCGTCTTGGGCGATACACCGCCGGCGCGGCGGTCCTGGAGGTAGTCGGCGACCAGCCGGCAGAACGCCGTCTCCGGCGCCGCGGGGACCATCGTCAGGCGACTCATCAGCCCTGCAACCTCCGCCGAATCTATCTCAGCGATTCGTCCACTGGACTCGCTGTAATGAAGCGACTGCCACCCCAGATTGTAGGCAGCAGAAACCCGCTTGTACAGGGGTGAAAGTCGCCGCATTCGTATTCAAAATGAGCGACGGAGCCGACGGTCAGGATTGAACTGACGACCTACCGCTTACGAGGCGGTTGCTCTACCACTGAGCTACGTCGGCGGGGGATCCTATGGTACCCGGGCCCCGCCGGACGGCTCACGGCAGCCCAGCGTGGGGCACCTCGACGCGGGTGGTGAGCAGCACCGCCTCGCGGGTGTCGCGACGGTTGGCCTCGAAGTAGTCCGGCGCGCAACAGAGCAGCAGCGTTCGGCCGCCGTCACCACCGAGCATGCAGGCGAAGATGCCGAGCCCCTCCGGCGCGCGCACCTCGTCGACGATGTCTCCGCCAGGGGCGACACGAATGCAGCGACCGCCGATGGCGTCCGCTGCCCAGATGTGCTGCTCCGCGTCGAGCGCGCAGCCGTCAGGGGCGACGCGCAGCTGTTCGAGGGTATCGATGGCCGGCCCAAGCGTGACCTCGGGTCCGAGCTGCGCCCAGACGCGACGGTCGCGCAGATTGCTGTCGCCGTCGATGGTGAAAGCGGTGTAGCGGTTGCCGAGAGTCTCGCCGACGATCAGCGTGTTGCCCTCGTCGCTGACAACCGCGCCGTTGGGGAAGATCAGCCCCTCCGCTGCCACGACCACCGTGCCGTCCGGGTCCACGCGCTTCAATGACGCGCTCACGGGGTCGTCGAAGGCCATCAGGTCAAACCCGAAGTCGCCCACCCAGGCGCGCCCGCGCGTGTCGACGACCAGGTCGTTGAGGAGTCCGGTGCAGACGCCCGACAGGTCGGCGTGCTCGGTGACGGTGCCGTCAGCCTGGCGCCGGAGCAGGCGGTGGTCGCGCATTGAGACCACCAGCATGTCGCCGTCGGGCAACCACCCCAGGCCCGACGGCTGGCCCTCGACGTCGAGCACCCACTCCTCGTCGCCAGCGGGCGAGACTGCGACCACGGAGCGGCGATACATGTCCGATACCCACCAGCGGCCGTCCCGCCAGCGCGGGCCCTCGAAGAACGCGCCGCCCTCGAGCAGAACGGTCAACTCGTGATCGAGCACGCGCGCACTGTAGCGGTGCCCACCCGCCGGATCGTCCCCGAGCCTGCCCGCCGCGAGGCTCCGGTACGCTTGCCGGTCTCATGACCGACACCAGCTCCGCACCCGCCGACACCTCGTCTGGGATGCTCGACGCCTACGACGCCGGCCGGGTGGAGGCGAAGTGGCGGCGGATCTGGGAGGAGCGCGGTGACTACCGCACCGACCTGGACTCGCCGCAGCGCCCGTTCTATAACCTGGCGATGTTCCCCTATCCCTCGGCGGAAGGGTTGCACGTCGGCCACATGGTGCCCTACAGCGGGATCGATATCTATGGGCGGTGGCGGCGCCTGCGTGGCGACGATGTGTTCGAGCCGATGGGCTTCGATGCCTTCGGGATCCACAGCGAGAACTACGCCCTGAAGATCGGCGAACACCCGGCCGTGGTGATGAAGCGCGCCGTCGCCAACTTCCGCGACGGCCAGCTCAAGAAGATCGGGGCGATGTTCGACTGGGAGCACCAGGTGAACACCGCCGACCCCAGCTACTACCGGTGGACCCAGTGGCTGTTCCTGCGCTTCTTCGAGTCGGGGCTCGTGGAATGGCGCGACGGGGCGGTGCTGTGGTGCCCGTCGTGCCTCACCGTGCTCGCCAACGAGCAGGTGGAGCACGGGCGCTGCGAGCGCTGCGACTCCGTCGTGGAGACCCGCTGGCTGCGCCAGTGGTGGTTGAAGATCACCAAGTACGCGCAGGAGCTGCTCGACGCGCTGGACACGCTGGACTGGTCGGAGTCCACCAAGCTGATGCAGCGGAACTGGATCGGCCGGCGCGAGGGCGCGCGTATCGCCTTCGACCTCGAGGGCTGCGAGCGTCCCGATGTCGCCGTCTTCACCACTCGCCCCGACACCCTGTTCGGCGCGACGTTCGTGGTCGTCGCCGCTGACCACCCGCAGCTCGAGGAGTTCGTGCCCGCGGCGCGGCGAGGCGAGGTCAACGCGTGGCGCAACCGGCTTCCCGGCCACGAGGCGGAGCCCGACTTCGCAGTGGGGATCGACCTCGGTTCCACCGCGGTCCATCCCCTCACCGGCGCGCGCCTGCCCGTGTGGTCGGCGCCGTATGTCCTCTACGACTACGGGACAGGCGCGATCATGGCAGTGCCTGGGCACGACGAGCGTGACCACGCGTTCGCCACAGCGCACGGGTTGCCGATCGTCGAGGTGATCACCGGCGGGGATCCGACGACGGCGGCGTATCCAGGCCACGGCACCATGGTCAACAGTGGCGACCTCGATGGCATGCCCTCGGAGGAGGCGCGCCAGCGGATCGTGGTGATGCTTGAGAACCTGCGCCGCGGTGAGGCGACGATCACCTACCGGCTGCGCGACTGGTTGATCTCCCGGCAGCGCTACTGGGGCCCGCCGATTCCGATCATCCACTGCCCCACGGACGGCCAGGTGGCTGTTCCCGATGACGACCTGCCGGTCCTCCTGCCCGAACTGGACGATTTTCGCCCCACGGGCACCGGCGTCTCGCCGCTGGCCACGGTCGAGGAATGGGTGAACGTCACCTGCCCGAAATGCGGTGGGCCGGCGCGACGCGAGACCGACGTCAGCGACACCTTCCTCGACTCGTCCTGGTATTTCCTGCGCTACCCGTCGACGGATCGCAACGACGTGGCCTTCGATCGCGAGCGCACCGACCGCTGGCTCCCCGTGGACATGTACATCGGCGGTAACGAGCACGCGGTGCGGCACCTGCTGTACTCGCGCTTCGTGATGCGCAGTTTGCACGAGATGGGCCTGGTCAGCGACCCCGAGCCGTTCGCCAAGTTCCGCGCGCACGGGATGATCGTCAAGGACGGCGCCAAGATGTCCAAGAGCCGCGGCAACGTGGTCAATCCCGACGAATACATCGAGAAATTCGGAGCCGACACGTTCCGCCTCTTCCTCATGTTCCTGGGTCCGTACACCGCAGGCGGCGATTGGCGCGACGAGGGCATCACCGGGATCACGCGTTTCCTGCAGCGTGTCTGGCGCGGTACCCAGCGGGCCACGGTGATTGACGCCGACGATGACGAGGAGCGCGAGCGCCGCCGCCATCGCCTCATCGGCGGCGTTGACGACGACATCGCAGAGCTGCACTTCAACACCGCGATCGCCCAGCTGATGGAGTTCGCGCGGGAGCTCGATCATGAGGCCGCCGCGGGGCGGGGGCGCCGCATCGACGCACAGACGCTCCTGCTGTGCCTCTCGCCATTCGCGCCGCACATCACCGAGGAGCTGTGGCAGCGCACCGAGCACGACGGGTCCGTCCATGCGCGCGGCGGGTGGCCCGAGCACGATCCCGCTCTGGCTGCGCGGGTCGAGGTGGAGATCGCAGTGCAGGTCAACGGCAAGCTGCGCGCCATCATGACCGTGCCGGCCGGCACCGCAGAGGATGAGCTGCGTCAGCGGGCGCTGGAACTGCCGCGCATCGCGGAGCTGCTCGGCGGTGCGCAGCCGCGAAAGGTGGTGGCCCGCGTCGACCGCGTGGTCAACCTGGTCGTCTAGCCCCTCTCCACAGAGGCCGGCGACAGCACGTAGTGGAGATACTGGTCGTCACGCACGTATCCCTCGCGTTCGTACAGCCGCTGCGCCGTGAGATTGTCTGCCGCGGTCTCGAGGTCCACCCACACTGCGCCGGCGTCAGTGGCGCCATCGCGAACGGCGCGCATCAACCGTGCCGCGACGCCACGATCCCGCACCGACTCGAGCACATAGAGATCGTTCAGCCGCCAGGCGGTGCCGAGCTCCACTGAGGCGAAGGTCGGGTAGACCTGCACGAAGCCGAGGACCGCCCCGTCCTCCGCCTCCGCGATGTACACGATGGACTCAGCGCGCTCGAGCCGCGCCCGCAGGAATGACGCGGCAGCAACGATGTCGTGATCCTGCCCGTAGAACACCCGGTAGAGCGCGAAGAGTGCGGCCACGCTGTCCACGTCGGCGAGCATGGCGCGTCGCACCGAGGGGGTGGGCACCCCGGGCGTCTCGGTCATCGGCGCGTCAAGGCTGCACGCGCACGTAGCGCGCCTTGTCGAGCGGATCGAGCCCCCAGTGCGGGCTCATCGCGTCCCAGAAGGAGCGTGCCTGCACGTCGTCCTTGACCACGAAGGCATCGATGCGACGCGCAGCCAGTCCGGTGAGACGCTCGACGGCGGCGCCGAGCAGGGCCCGCGCGGCGACTCTTCTCTGCGTTGGGCGTGCGCCACTGACCATGACCGGCAGCTTGCCAGAACGCGGAAGGGCGCGGCCGCCTCCCTGTAACCCTCGCTGTATCTCAGGGCGACGCTCGCGACCCTGCAGCTCCCAATCGGCGGGCGGCGATGCCGGTGGCTCCCAACACCGGGTCGCCGCCCTTATGGCGCCCTCAACCGTCGAGCCGCATGGGCGTGTGGAGGATGCCGTCCTCGTCGAAGTCGTCGCCGCAGCGAACGAACCCGAGGCTGGCATACCAGGCCTCGAGCCGCGCCTGGGCAGAGATGCGCACGGGCCTCGATGCCATGGCGAGAGCCGCGTTCATGAGGTTCGCCCCGACGCCCCGGTTGCGGTGGGCCGCCGCGGTGACCACCCGGCCGATCCAGGTGGCCCCGTCGCCCGGGTACATCCGCAGATAGGAGATGACCTCGCCATCGGCCTCTGTCCAGAGATGCACCGTCTCGGCGAGGATGTCGCGGCCGTCAAGTTCGTGGTACGGGCAGTCCTGCTCCACGATGAACGTGTCGAGGCGAAGCCGCACGATGTCGTGGAATATCCGCGCCGACAGCTCGTCGAAGTGGGCGGAGTGGACCGCCGGCGAGCTCACCACACCAACACTATGCCGCCCCGGCCGGTGAGCTGGAGCGGACGTGAAGGCTCGACTGCTCTCGCTTCGCCCTCGAAATCGCTACCATCAACGACGCCCATGGAGATCAAGGCCGACGTGGGATGGCGAGCTGTGGCCTGTGCCGCATCCTGCACGCGGGGGAGGACCGTGCGCTCGCCCTTGAAGTGATCGACAATTTCAACGGCGTCTCCGACCCGGGCGAGCTGGTGCGGCAGGTGCTGCTTCGCGCCGTTGTGGAGACGCGCTCTGATCGGGGCGTCATCTCGTGGATCGAGGGCAGCGAGATGATAGTCGCGTGCTCATACGATGCCATCGGCGAGCTCGTGCCCGTGGGCAGCCGCTGGCCGCTCGCCGGAGAGCAGGTGAGCGCCCTTGCCCTGGCCGGGGGTGGTGTCGAGTCCGGCTCCTACGAGGACGTCCCCCTCGACGGGCTGAGCCCAGCCCTTGCCAAGACATATCGCGGGTTGCGTCATCTCCTGGCGGTTCCGGTGAGGGTGGCCGAAGAGGACCTGGCGCTGATCTGCGTCAGCCGAAGGCGAGCAGAGGAGTACGGCGCCGCCGATCGCCTGGTGCTCGACACCATCGCCACCGCGGGCGCCCAGCCGCTGCGCGCTGCCCGTCTCGAGGAGCAGCTCAACGAGGCTCTGGCAGAGCTCAGCGACCTCGATGCGCGCGCGCAGTCCGTCGAGTTGATCAAGACCGATGTGCTCCGCCTGGCGTCGCACGAGCTGCGCACTCCGCTGACAGTCCTCAACGGCTACCTCTCGCTGGTTGAGGGCGGCTTCTACGGCGATATTCCCGAGCCGCTGGCCGCTGTCATGAGGATCCTGCAACGTCGCACCGCCGACATGAACTCCCTGGTCAACGACATGCTCGTCGCCGCCCGCGTCGAGGACGGGCCCACCGAGGTGGAGGGCGAGGTCGCCGACCTGCGGGAGGTGCTCAAGGCAGCGGTGCACGAGGTGAAGCCGCGGGCGTCCCCGCAACACCGCCTCGAGGTGCACGTGCCCGACGAGCCGGTGCTCGCCCGGGTCAACCATGAGCGTGTCGTGCTCGCGCTGCGCAACATCATCGACAACGCCGTCAAGTACTCCCCGACCGGCGGCGAGGTGGTGTGCAGCATCGCGCAGGACGGCGAAGTGGCCCGGGTGCGGGTTGCCGACCACGGTCTGGGCATCGCGCCGGGTGACCGCGACCGGCTGTTCACCCGGTTCGGCCGCGTCCTCACCACCGCCAACTCACACATCCCGGGCATCGGCCTCGGGCTGTACTTCAGCCGTGAGGTGGCCCTCCGCCACGGGGGCGACGTCTGCCTGGTCGACGGCAACGGGCCGGGCAGCACGTTCGAGCTCACCCTGCCCATCACCGAGTAGCTCACACCCGGCGCAGCACAAGCAGGGAGCGCGCGGTCACGAGCAGTTGGTCGGAAGCTCCGATGACCCGCGCCGGATCCTGAACTCCGGGTGCGGCGGTGTCGACCAGCACCTCCCATCGATCGCCCCAGCCACTGGGCAGGTGCCATTGCATGTCCAAGTGGTGCGAGTGGAGAATGACCAGGAGGGTGTCGCCGCTGATCTGATGCCCGTCGGGCGTGTGGTCGGGGATCTCGTCGCCATTGAGCAGCATCGCCAGCGACCGTCGCGACTGGTCGTCCCACTCCGCCTCGCTCATCTCGTTGCCCTCGTCGTCGAGCCAGACGACGTCCTTGCGGCGCTGACCCCGGCCCACCTGACCGGCGAAAAACCGCTGACGGCGCAGCACCGGCTGCTCGGCGCGCAGCGCGACCAGCCGCCGCGTGAAGTCGAGCACGCTCTCGTCGACGTCGCCCCAGTCGAGCCAGCTGAGCTCATTGTCCTGGCAGTACACGTTGTTGTTGCCGCCCTGGGAGTGACCGATGTCGTCACCGGCGACGAGCATCGGGCAACCCTGCGACAGCAGGACGGTGGCGATCAGGTTGCGCTGCTGGCGAGCGCGCAGCGCGAGGATGTCCGGGTCAGCGGTGTCACCCTCGACCCCGCAGTTCCACGATCGGTTGTCGTCGGTGCCGTCGCGGTTCTCCTCCAGGTTGGCCTGGTTGTGCTTCTCGTTGTAGGAGACCAGATCACGCATCGTGAAGCCGTCGTGGGCGGTCACGAAGTTGATGCTGCTGAACGGCGAACGGCGGTCCCCCGCATAGAGGTCGCTGCTACCGGTGAGCCGGTAGGCCAGCTCGCTGACACCCGCGACCTGCCCGCGCCAGTAGTCGCGCACGCAGTCACGGTACTTGCCGTTCCACTCCGCCCAACGCACAGGGAAGTTGCCGACCTGGTACCCACCTTCGCCGACGTCCCACGGCTCGGCGATCAGCTTGACGTGGGCCAGCGTCGGGTCCTGGTGGATGATGTCGAAGAACGCAGAGAGGCGGTCGACGTCGTAGAACTGCCGGGCCAGCGCGGAGGCGAGGTCGAACCTGAAGCCGTCGACGTGCATCTCGCTGACCCAGTACCTCAGCGAGTCCATGACCATCTGGAGCGTTGCTGGCGAACCCGCGTTGAGGCTGTTTCCCGTGCCGGTGACGTCGTAGTAGAAACGCGGTTTGTCCTCGACGAGCCGGTAGTAGGAGCGGTTGTCGACACCGCGGAAACAGAGGGTCGGGCCCAGCTCGTTGCCCTCTGCGGTGTGGTTGTAGACGACGTCGAGGATGACCTCGAGGCCGGCAGCGTGGAGCGACTTGATCATCGCCTTGAACTCCGTCACCTGCTCGCCGCCGTCACCAGAGCTCGAGTAGCGGGCTTCCGGTGCGAAGTAACCGATGCTGTCGTAGCCCCAGTAGTTGCGCAACCCGCTGTCGACGAGATGCTGCGAGTCGACGAAGTGATGCACCGGCATGAGCTCGACGGACGTGATCCCGAGGCGGGTGAAGTGCTCGATCGCAGCCGGATGGGCGAGACCCGCATAGGTGCCGCGCAAGCGCTCGGGGATGCCGGGGTGGCGCATGGTGAACCCGCGGACGTGTGTCTCGTAGATGACGGTGTCGCTCCAGGCAACGTCGGGGCGATGCTCGCCGCTCCAGTCGAACGGGCCGTCGACGACCACGCTGTGCGGCATCTGGTCGGCAGAGTCGAGCTCGCTCACGTCCGCGTCGGTCTCACCGATGACATAGCCGTAGACCTCCGGACCCCAGCGCACCGATCCCGAGATTGCCCGGGCATAGGGATCGAGCAGCAGCTTGTAGGGGTTGTGGCGGAGGCCGAGCTCGGCCCCATAGACCCCGTGCACCCGATAGCCATAGCGGGTGCCAGGACCGACGCGTGGGACGAAGCCGTGCCACACCAGGTCGGTCTGCTCGCGCAGGTCGTACGCAGCCAGCATGGTGCCGCTCTCATCGAGGAGGATCAGCTCGACGGCCTGCGCGTCGGCCGCGTACAGGGCGAAGTTGGTGCCGTCCTCACTCACGGTGGCGCCGAGAGGATAGGAACGGCCCGGCCACGCGACGAGGTTGCCCGCGGTCACGCAGCTCGCTCCAACAGGGCCACAGGGAAGGCAGCGAGGAGGTCGGCGACACGCACCTCACCGTGGTGCTCGGCGCCATCGCAGAGGTTGCCCCAGCGCCCTGTCGGCAAGGTGATCGCGGTGTCTCCCCATCTGCTGCGGCGCCGTAGCGAGCGACGCTGCACCAACGAGATCACGCAGGCCGGATCGCCGCGCGTGAAAGCGACCACATCATCGGCGAACTCACCGTTCGCTCGCACCGGCATGTACGTGCCGCGCTCGTCGAACGCCGCTGCGCGCCGGCGGCGTAGGGCCAGGACGGCCGCGATCAGCCCCAGCTTGGCGGCGCCCGTCGTCGCGCCGCCAGGCCACGTCCGTCGCAGGGGCGTGGCGCGAACCGAGTCGAGGAGTCGTCGGCGCAGGGCGTAGTCGACGGGGCGGCGGTTGTCGGGATCGACCAGGCTGAGGTCCCACGTCTCGGTGCCCTGGTAGATGTCGGGAACGCCGGGCGACGTGAGCTTGAGGAGGGTTGTCGAGAGCGAGTTGACACTGTCATGGGGTGACATGGTGGCGAGCAGGACTGCGAGCTCGGATGCGAAACGTCTGTCGGCGACGACGGCGGCGGCAAACGCGGCCAGCGCGGTGTCGTACGCCTCGTCCGGCTCCAGCCAGCTGGTGTGCTGCTTGGCCTCGCGCGAAGCCTTGCGCATGTACGCGATGACGCGATCAGCGCTGAGCGGCCAGGCACCGACGAGCGTCTGATAGAGCAGGTACTCCATCGCGCTGTCAGGCCATTCGCCCTGGCGGTGCGGGTCGTTGAGGGCCCTCCAGCGATGGACTGCAGCTGCCCAGACGTGAGGGATCTCGCTGAGCAGGTTGATCCGGGCGCGGACATCCTCGCTGCGCTTGGTGTCGTGCGTCGACGTGGCCAGCAGCGCGTACGGGCGCTCCTCCTGGGTCCGGCTGTTGTGGTTGTGGAACTCTTCGACGGAGACCCCGAAGCGCGCAGGCGAGTCGCCGACCTCGTTGAGCGAGGTCAGCACCAGGTGACGGTAGAACGCGGTGTCCTCGACGCCTTTTGCAGTGGCCGCGGCGCAGAGCTGCTGGAGGC
Organism: Candidatus Dormiibacter sp.; assembly: GCA_025450495.1. The sequence continues at coordinate 10,337 of JANWHI010000045.1, forward strand.
GGAGCAGGAAATCGCGGCGCACCGCGCCGGTCGATGCGGTGTCGCTGGTGGCGACGTCCTCGGGCTCACCGAAGACGAAGAGGTCGGCGACGAAGTCGAGGAGGCGGCTGTCGATGTGGGCGTTGTTGTTCTGCGCCTGGGCAGCCGCCCCGCGCACGATGCCCGCGTCAACGTCGGAGGCTGTGCCGCGAGCCGGGCCGACGTAGGTCCGATAGACGGGGGTGGCGGCGATCAGCGCGATGATCGCCGAGCTGAGCTCGCTGCGGGTGTGATCCCGTTGGGCGGGATAGGCGTCGCAGATGACGGCGAGAAGGTTGGTCAGCCGCTCCACGTCGCTCACCAGCGTGGTGTGCAGGATCTCGAGCTTGCCCTCGCGCGCGCAGGCTGCAAAGTCGGACCCATTGCCGGTGAACTCGGTATGCAGAGCCTCGAGCGGTCGGCGGCCGGCCGGGTCGACGAACAGTCCGTTGGTGACGGCCAGGAAGTCGTAGCCACTGGTTCCATCGAGCGCCCATGGAGGTGGCAGCTCACCGGGGGCGAGGATCTTCTCGCCGAGCAACCAGGTCTGCGCCGGCATGGCCTCGCGCAGTCGCGCCGCGTACTCGAGTGGCCGGCGCAGACCATCGATGTGATCGATGCGCAGGCCATCGGCGTCACCGCACCGGACTAATTCAGCGATCAGCTCGGTGCTCTCCGCGAACACCTCGGGATCCTCGATGCGCAGTGCGACGAGTGTGTTGATGTCGAAGAAGCGGCGGTAGTTCACCTCCTCGATGCCGGTCTGCCACCGGGCGAGGCGGTAGTGCTGCTCGTTGAGGATGCGGTCGAGGCCGGTGAGGTCGCCGTTGCATGCCGCCAGCATGCGGTCCATCGTCGCCGCCACCGAGTTGTCTGCGAGCAGATCGGCGAGCGCCCGGCCGACCGCGGCACGCTGTGCCAAGCGTGCACGCCGCCTGGCCTGGTCGTGCCCGGCGATGAGCGGGCCGATGCCCTGCACGCTGGACGCCGCAGCCGGCGACATGGAGGCGGCGAGCAGTTCGGCGACGCTCTCGACCGAGAGCGGGAAGCGGTGGTCAGCGTACGCGAACAGTAGTTCGCCAGACTCGCGCACCAGCGAGATCTCGCCTTCCTCGAGGACGCGGCCGATCTGGTCACCGAGCAGCGGCAGCAGGACGCGGTGGCGGAGCCGCGGCTCATCAGCCTCCCAGTCGATGTCGAAGAAGCGTGCGTACGGCGACGACATGCCATCGGCGAGCACGTCCCACCACCAGCGGTTGCCACGGTCTGCGATCGACATGTGGTTGGGCACGATGTCGAGCAGCTGCCCCAGGTCGTGGTCACGCAGCGCCTCGGTGAAGAGCCTGTGTGCGTCGGGGCCACCCAGCTCGTCGCTCACTCGGGTGGGATCGACCACGTCGTAGCCGTGGGTGCTCCCGCGCGCCGCCTGCAGGTACGGCGAGCAGTACACGTGGCTGATCCCGAGGGCGGCGAGGTAGTCGGCCAGGGCTGCCGCCTCCTCAAAGCCGAACCCGCTGTGCAACTGGACGCGGTAGGTCGCCCGTCGCCGCATCACCCCGCCCGGGAGGCCGGCTGGTTCGCTGCAGTCACAATCGCTCTCACCCTCTCATCTCGTTCGGAGGTGGAATTATGCGGGCGACATCGCCGTGACCCGTATTGCGGTGTGGGCACCGCGGGCGGACCGCGTCGAGGTGCAGACCGGCGGGCGCCGCCTGCCGCTGGGTCGCATGGATGGCGGCTGGCACGCCCTGGATGCGCTCGACGCGCAGGCCGGCGACGACTATTGGTTGGTCCTCGACGGGGGCCGCCCACTGCCCGATCCGCGCTCGGCGTGGCAGCCGGACGGCGTGCACGGAGCGTCCCGTCTCATCGACCACGGCGCCTTTTCCTGGCGCGACGACCAGTGGCATGGGCGAGCCCTGCCCGACACCGTCGTGTATGAGATGCACTGCGGAACCTTCAGCCGCGCTGGGACCTTTGACGGGGCCATCGAGCACATCGGCCACCTCGTCGACCTCGGCGTCGGTGCGGTGGAGGTGATGCCCGTGGCCGCTTTCCCCGGATCCCGCGGGTGGGGGTACGACGGGGTGGCCCTCTACGCGGTGCATCAGGCATACGGGGGCCCGCCGGCGCTCAAGCGATTCGTCGATGCTGCCCACCGCGCCGGGCTCGCGGTGATCATGGACGTCGTCTACAACCATCTCGGCCCCGATGGCAACGTGCTCGGCGAGTTCGGACCGTATTTCACCGACAGGCACCGCACCCCGTGGGGTGGCGCCGTCAACTTCGACGGCGCCGGCAGTGACGAGGTCCGTCGCTTCGTTGTCGACAACGCGCGGATGTGGCTGCGCGACTACCACATCGACGGACTTCGCCTCGACGCGGTGCACGCCATCATCGACACCTCGGCGGTGCACATCGTCGAGGAGATCGCCACCGCCGTCCACGGGCTCGGCGAAGCATTGGGTCGCCGCACCTGGGTCATCGCCGAGAGCGACCTCAACGATCCACGGTTGGTGACTGACCCACGCGTTGGCGGATACGGCGCCGACGCCCAGTGGAGCGACGACTTCCACCATGCGCTGCACGCCACCCTCGCCGGCGAGACGGCCGCCTACTACGCCGACTTCGGTGCCGTCGCGGACGCTGAGGCGGCGCTGCGGCAGGTCTTTGTCAACCCCGGTCAGTACTCGGCATTCCGCGGCCGCCGCCACGGGCGCAACGTCGGCGACCTGTCGGCGACGCGATTTCTCGGCTACATGCAGAACCACGACCAGGTGGGGAACCGCGCCCGCGGCGAGCGCAGCGCAGCTCTGATGAGCGTCGGGCGCCTCCAGATCGCCGCCGCCCTGGTGCTGCTTGGCCCCTTCGTCCCGATGCTGTTCATGGGCGAGGAATGGGCGGCCTCGACGCCGTTCCTGTACTTCACCGACCACGAGGACGCTGATCTGGGCCGGGCGGTGTCGGCGGGACGACGTCAGGAGCTGGCGTCGTTGGGGTGGAGCCCCGCCGAGGTACCGGATCCCCAGGACACCACCAGCTTCGAGCTGTCCACGCTGGATTGGGACGAGGCCGGGAACCCACCGCACGCCACCGTGCTCCGCTGGCACTGCGAGCTGATCGCGCTGCGCGCCGCCAATCCCGCGCTCCGCGACGGCGACCGGGCGGCGATGGCGATCGAGCACGACGACGACGCGCGGACCCTGGTGGTGCGGCGCGCGGGGGTCACGGTGGCGTGCAACTGGGGCCGGGCGCCGGTCACCCTGGCCGCCGACGCCGGCCAGGCTGCGCACTTGCTCAGCGACGGCGCAACGGCGGGTGAGGGCTGGGTGGCGCTGGAGCCGGACTCCGTGGCGGTGCTGACCGCCGCAGGAGTCGTCAATGGGAGAGCTGCGCCGCCGCCCTGATCGCGGCCAGTTGAACGCCGGTCACCGCAACCTCGGCCGCGCAGTCGCATTCGACGATCGCTGTGTCGCGTGCGACGCACATCCTGCAGACGACGGCGTCACAAGGGAGGCACCGGAAAAAGGTGGAGTCGATGAGCGAGCCGCACACCGAGCAGCGCGGGTCGGCGTCGGACCACGCGTCGTCGACGAGGACGAGCTCGGAGCGACCACCGTCGGCGAGGTGGACGCCGGCCGGCAGCATGTGGAGCAGGGCTGGAGGAGCGCAGGTGCAGGTGCCCATGCGAACAAGTGTACGTTGAGAATCTGGACCCGAGGGCCGTCGCTCCCGGCCCGTCGTTGTTACGCGGCGCTACCGGCCCCGCTGAGCTCGGCCGAGCTGGCCTGGCGGAGCAGGGCACGCGTGGCCGTGACCCGGCACGCGAGCATCTCGAGGATCTCGTCGAGGCGTTCGCGCAGGTCCGAGTTGAGCGCGATGGGGTGGTTGTCGATGTCACGCAGCAGGGCGGACAGTCGGACCGCCTTCTGGTCGATGTGGGCAACGATCTCGCTGGGACTCTCGACCGTCGTGGCGCTCGGACTCGGCTCCATCCAGGTACCTCCGTGGTTGCTGGGTCGGACGTGCCGGCGGCGGGTGGTTGGCTCCCACCGTCCGTACAAGCGTAGGCCGATGGAGCCCTGCTCGCAAGGACCTTTCTGTGACGATGCGCCGGCCCTGTAGACTCGGTCGGCCGCCGGCGGACGACAGCCAGCGCGGATGGCGGAACCGGTAGACGCGCGGGACTTAGGATCCCGTGGGGCAACCCATCCGAGTTCGAGTCTCGGTCCGCGCACCACCGCCGCATCAAGGACGCCCGTGACCACATCCACCACCCCCCCGGAAATCTCCGTCGCCGTCGAGCGCCAGCCCGGCTCTCGCGTGCAGCTGCGCGTCGAGGCGCCTGCCGATGAGCTCGACGCTGCGGTCAGCGCCGCGGTGCGCCGCCTCGGCGGGCGGGTGCGGCTGCCCGGTTTCAGACCCGGCAAGGCCCCGGCAGCGATTGTGGAGCGCGCCGTGGGCTGGGAGGCCGTGCGCCAGGAGGCTGTCGACGCCTTCCTACCCGCGCTCTACGGCCGCGCGCTCGAGCAGGCTGGGGTGCAGCCTGTCGACGACCCGGACCGCGACATCTCGCCGGTGGAGCGCGGCCAGCCGTTCGTGTTCACGGCAACTGTGACGGTGCGTCCTGACGTCGAGCTCGGCGATTACGCCGCGCTGCGCGTCGAGGTGCCGTCGACAGAGGTGACCGACGAGCAGGTCGACGAGATGATCGAGGAGCTGCGACGCCGCAACAGCGAGCTGCGCGATGTCGAACGACCAGCTCAGGCGGGTGATGTGTTGCGCTGCTCGCTGGTGATGCGTCGCGACGACGAGGTGTTGAGCGGCGAGGACGAGAACGATCGAGACCTCGACATCGACCGCGAACGGCTGCTTCCCGGGCTCGCCGACGCGCTCATCGGCATGGAGGCGGGGCAGGAGCGGTCGTTCCAACTCACGCTTCCCGAGGACTTCGCACGTGAGGAGCTGCGCAACGCCACCGTCGATGTCGAGGTCAAGGTGGCCGCCGTGCGCGAGCGCATCCTGCCGCCGCTCGACGACTCGCTGGCGTCGGTCGATGAGGAGCACGGCTCCACCCTGGCGGAGCTGCGCGCCGACTACCGCAAGCGTCTCGAGGAGGTGACCGCCGAGCGCGACCGCGAGCTACTCGAAGCGACCGCTCTGGAGAGGCTCCGCGATCACGTGGTGGTCGAGCTGCCCGACTCCATGGTGGAACGCGAGATCGACCGGCAGATCGCCGACCTCGAAGTCCGCCTCCAGCAGATGGGCATGCCACTCGATCGCTACCTGGAGTACACGGGCACCACGGTGGAGAAGATCCGGGGCGAACGCCGCGAGACGGCGGTCCAGCGCCTGCGCCTCGAGCTTGCTCTCGACGCCCTGGTTCAGGCAGAGGGCATCGAGGTGGACGAGGCGGCAGTGGTGCGCGAGGAGCAGCGCGTGGCGCAGGGGCGCAAGCTGACCGCCCAGCAGCGCCGCCGGCTCCATCAGGGCGCTCACGTAGACCTGGCTCGGCGCGCGGCCGGCGAGCGTCTGGTCGAGATCGTGCGCGGCGACGGGTGAGCGCAGCGGTCACACACGAGGCGGTGCGGCGGGCACTCCTCGAGCAGCAGGTCTCATACGAGACGGTGGCCTGCGACCCCGCGCTGGCCGACACAGCAGCCTTCTGCGATGCGTACGGTTTCGACCCCGCCGACTCCGCCAACTGCATCCTCATCGTCTCGCGCCGCCCACCCGGGCACTACCTGACCACGCTCGTGCTCGCCACCACCCGGCTCGATGTCAACGGTCTGTGCTGCCGGCTGATGGCCGTTCGCAGAGCAAGCTTCGCGCCAGGCGACCAGACCGCCCAACTGACCGGCATGGACATCGGCGGGGTCACCCCATTCGGTCTGCCCCGCGACCTACTCCCGGTGCGCGTCGACGCGGCGGTGATGTCGCGCTCGCGGGTCATCGTCGGCGGAGGCGACCGCAGTGTGAAGCTGGTGTTGGACCCTGCCGTCTTCGCGACGTTGCCGGATTTCGAGGTCGTCGAAGGGCTGGCCGGCTGATCCCATCCGGCGCCGTCGTGGTTTCGCGACTCCGCCCCACTTGGTACTCACAAACCTCGTATTGCATGTACGCTGCCACCGCCGTGTGGTGGAGTCCCCTCCTTCGTCCTCATCCCACCCGCCGGCCCGACGGGTGTTGCACCCTTGTTGAGGCCGAGGTGCTGACCGTCGTCGTGCCGGACCCGCCGCGTGCCGGGCCGGCGGCGTCGGGGGCTGAAGACCTGCGCGCCACCGCGCTCCTGGCGGCGCACATCCACGCCGACGGGCCACCGGTGATCGGGGCCGTGGCCGCGGCCGCGGTGCTGCAGCGGCTGACCGAGGCGGGCGACCCGCGTCGCTTCCAGGCTTGGCTGCTCCAGGGCCTCTATCATCGGCTGGCGGGAGCCGAGGCAAGCCGCACTCACCGCGGTGAGGCGGTGGTGAGCGCTCACGAGGTGCGCGCCCGGAGCATCCTGCGCCTGGCCGCGACCAGTCCCGACCCGGTGACCGCGCGCCGCGCTCGCATCGCGCTGGGTCGGCTGGGCAGCGGCGTTCTCGCCTGATCTGCGCAGCTGTGCGATGCGGCCGATGAATCACAGAGGCGTACCTATAATGGCCCGACCATGACACCGCAGAACCTGATCCCGATGGTCGTCGAGACGACGAACCGCGGCGAGCGCGCCTTCGACATCTATTCGCGTCTTCTCAAGGACCGAATCATCTTCATCGGTACGCCGATCGACGACCAGGTTGCCAACGTGGTGATGGCGCAGCTGCTCTTTCTCGCTGGTGAGGATCCCGAGAAGGACATCATGATCTATATAAATTCGCCGGGTGGTTCGGTGTACGCGGGCCTGGCGATCTACGACACCATGTGCTACGTCGAACCGCGTGTGGGCACCATCTGTATGGGCATTGCCGCGTCGATGGCGGCGGTGATCCTCGCCGGCGGTGCGCCGGGGATGCGCTTCTCGCTGCCGAACACGCGAGTGCTCATCCACCAGCCGTCCGGCGGGTTCAGCGGCCAGGCGGCCGATATCCAGATCCACGCCCAGGAGATCCTGCGCGTGCGCCGCCGGCTCGACGAGATCCTCGCCCACCACACCGGCAAGCCCATCGAGGTGATCAACCGCGACTCCGACCGCGATTTCTTCATGAGCTCAGAAGAGGCCAAGGCGTACGGGCTGATCGACGAAATCATCCAGGGCAGGCCCAAGGGCGACGGACCGGTACCCAAGGTGGAGAGCAACGGGGGCGCGCGCAGCGGCGACGACAGCGGCCCAGAGGCGGGCGGCGGCGCGGCCACGCGCTGAGCGCGGCGAGACCCTTCATCGATCCGTTGCCGGTCGGCAGGCGCGGCTGTGGCTGGAGCGTGGTACGGTGACCTTGGATGACTGAGCGCGACGACCGCAGGCGGCACACCCGCTGCTCCTTCTGTGGCAAGGGACAGGAGCAGGTGCGCAAGCTGGTTGCCGGACCGGGCGTGTACATCTGCGACCAGTGCATCGACCTCTGCCAGGAGGTGCTCGAAGAGGAAAACCGGTCCACCACGAACAAGAGTGGCAAGGCGGGGATGATCCCCAACCCGCAGGTGATCGCCGCCTCTCTCGACCAGTACGTGATCGTCCAGGAGCACGCCAAGAAGGTGCTCTCGGTGGCGGTGTTCAACCACTACAAGCGGATCGCCCACGCCAAGACCAACGGCGACGTCGAGCTGCAGAAGTCCAACGTGCTGTTGGTTGGCCCGACCGGTTGTGGCAAGACACTGCTGGCGCAGACGCTTGCCAAGATCATCGACGTGCCCTTCTCCATCGCCGATGCCACCTCGCTGACCGAGGCGGGCTACGTCGGTGAGGACGTCGAGAACATCCTGCTCCGGCTCATCCAGGCCGCGGACTTCGACATCTCCCGCGCTGAGCGCGGAATCATCTACATCGACGAGATCGACAAGATCGCGCGCAAGTCGGACAACCCGAGCATCACCCGCGACGTCAGCGGTGAGGGTGTGCAGCAGGCGCTGCTCAAGATCCTCGAGGGCACGGTTGCCAACGTGCCCCCGCAGGGCGGCCGCAAGCACCCCCACCAGGACTTCATCCAGATCAACACCACCAACATCCTCTTCGTCTGCGGCGGCGCCTTCGATGGGCTGGAGCGGATCATCGAGCAGCGTGTCGGCAATCGCACCATCGGTTTCAACAGCAAGCCGCACGGCAACAGGAACAAGGAGACGACTCGCATCCTGCGCGAGCTGCAGGCCCAGGACCTGCTCAAGTACGGGCTGATCCCTGAGTTCATCGGCCGCCTGCCGATCAACGTCTCCCTCGATTACCTCGACGAAGAGGACATCATCCGCATCCTCACCGAGCCCAAGAACGCCTTTGTGAAGCAGTACGAGAAGTTTTTCGCGCTCGATGACGTCGAGCTCGTGTTCCACGAGGGTGCGCTCAAGGCGATCGCCCAGAAGGCGCTGGCGCGCGGCACGGGAGCTCGCGGGTTGAAGTCGATCATCGAAGACGTGCTCCTCAACAGCATGTTCGAAGTCCCGAGCCGGCCCGACATCAAGCGTTGTGTCATCACCGAGCAGTCGATCACCGACGGCGTCGAGCCACTCCTGCTCACCGAGGAGCCTACCAAGCGCGGTGCCGCTGCAGCGGCCGCCCCGGCCGCCGAGCAGTCCGCCTAGCTTCACCACATGAGCGTGCGGGCGCGGTGGATCGCGCTCGTCGGCGTCGCGGCCATCCTCGCGGCGACGGGCATCGTGGTCCTGGTGGGATCCCGCACCCCGGACTGCACGGTGGCTGCGCCGCGTCCATCATTGCCCGCCCAGCTGCGGGCGCTCGGTGACTTCCAGCAGTCGTATGACGTCGGCAATGCGCCTGCGATCGAGGACGCGGCCGTCCGCGCTGCTGCTGCCCTCCACCCGGACCTGATCGGCAGCGCCCCGCAGCCGCCCGTGCTCGAGGCGGCCACGCAGGCGGGGTCCCCCGACGCGGTGGTGGTGCCGCTCCGCGCTCCCTCGTCCTCGCCGGGCAGTGCTCCTCTGGCCGGGCTGGTGGTTTTCCTCCGCGACTGCCAGGGCGCCGCCTACTTCGCCACTGTCGAGGACGACGCCACCGCCCAGCCGCCGCTGCAGCAGTTCCCTCCGGTGGGTCAAGGCCAGGCGGCGGCGCAACTCGACGGCGTGGTCCCCAGGCTCGTCTACACGAGCGATCCTCTCCAGCCGCGCTGGGCGACCAACTCGGCGCCGCCGCGGATGCTGCCGGCGCGGTGATCCGCGTCGCCGATGATCGATGGGGCAGGCGCGAGCGTCGGCTCGGCATGTCCACGTGAGCGTTTCGCGGGAGCCTCCGTATACTCGGCGTCCACCGATGGACAAGGCTTTCGACCCGCGCACCGTGGAGCCGGCCTGGCGTGCGCGCTGGGAGGAGCTGCGAATCGGCGTTGCCGATGCCGCGTCGCCGCGGCCGAAGTACAGCATCGCGCTGCCGCCGCCGAACATCACCGGAGTGCTCCACCTCGGCCACGCCATGGGCTTCTCCATCCAGGACGCCGTGGCCCGCCAGCACCGCATGCGCGGCTTCGAGGTGGAGTGGTGCCCGGGAACCGACCATGCGGCCATCGCCACCCAGAACGTCATCGAGCGCCAGCTCGCCGCCGAGGGAACCACCAAGGAGGAGCTGGGCCGCGAATTGTTCAAGGCACGCGTGGACGCATGGTACGAGGAGTACGGAGGTCGCATCTTCGAGCAGATGCGCGCGCTGGGCTTCACCTGTGACTGGAGCCGATCCCGCTTCACCCTCGACGACGCGTATGTCCGCGCCATCCGTACCGCGTTCAAGAGCCTGTTCGACAAGGGGCTCATCTACCGCGGTCCGCGCATCGTCAACTGGTGCCCCCGTTGTCTGTCGGCGATCAGCGACGAGGAGATCGACTGGCAGGAGCAAACCGACAGCCTGGTGCACCTCCGCTACCCCATCGACGGCGGCGGCGAGATCATCGTCGCCACGGTGCGCCCGGAGACGATGCTCGGTGACAGCGCGGTGGCGGTGGCACCCGGTGACCCGCGTTACGCCGACGTGGTGGGCCGTACGGTCATCCTGCCTCTGACCGGGCGCCGGGTGCCGATCATCGAGGATGCGGCAGTGCAGCCCGAGTTCGGCAGCGGCGCGCTCAAGGTCACCCCGGCCCACGATCCCACCGACTACGAGATCGGCGAGCGTCACGGTTTGCCGATGATCTCGGTGATCGCAGCCAACGGCACCATGGACGTGCCCGATCTGCCGCGCTTCCACGGGCTGCCCGTGGCGGAGGCGCGAGCGGTGGTGCTGACTGCGCTGCGCGAGGCGGGTTCGGTGCTGAAAGAGGAGGAGTACGTCCACGAGGTCGGACACTGCGATCGCAGCGGGGACGTGCTCGAACCACTGATCAGCGCGCAGTGGTGGGTGCGCATGGGCGAGCTCAGCCCGGCGGCGATCGACGCCGTCGTCAGCGGAAGGACCTCGTTCCATCCGCGCCGCTACACCGACGTCTACCTCGCCTGGATGCGCAACATCCGCGACTGGTGCATCAGCCGGCAGATCTGGCTGGGCCACGCCATCCCGGTGTCGACGTGCGCCAACGAGCACACCTTCGCCTGGATCGAGCCACCAGGCGACTGCCCGACGTGCCACAGCCCCGAGCTGCGCAACGACCCCGACGTGCTCGACACCTGGTTCAGCAGCGCGCTGTGGCCGTTCGCCATCTTCGGCTGGCCGGAGGATACCGAGGACCTGCGCCGTTTCTATCCCACCGACGTGTGCGTGACCGCGCGCGACATCATCTTCCTGTGGGTGGCGCGGATGATCTTCATGGGCCTCCGCTGCACCGACCACACGCCCTTCGCCGACGTGATCATCACCAGCACCGTGCAGGCAGCCGACGGGACGCGCATGAACAAGTCCAAAGGCAACGCCGTCGATCCCCTGGAGATGATCGGCGAGCACGGCGCGGACGCGGTTCGTGCCTGGGCAGCTGCGGTCGGCACCGGTGGCCAGGACGTGCGCTTCAACCGCGAGCGCATCGAAAGCTTCCAGCGATTCGCCAATAAGGTCTGGAACGCAACCCGTTTCCTGGTGACGCGACTCGATAACGGTGAGGGGGTGATGTCCGCCCCCGCCGACCCGCCCGGCGTCGACGAACTCGAGCCCGGCGACCGCTGGATGCTGTCACAGGTGGCAGAAACAGTCGAGGCTGTTGATGCCTCGATGGCGAGCTACCGTTTTCACGATGCCATGGACCGTCTCTACGAAGTCACCTGGCATGCCTTCTGCGATTGGTACGTGGAGATGATCAAGCCGCGGCTGCGCGATGACGCGCCGCCGCGGTCGCGCGCGGCGGCCGCTCACACGGCCATCACCACCCTCGACGTGCTGCTCCGGCTGCTCCACCCCTTGATGCCGTTCATCACCGAAGAGTGCGCCCAGCGGCTCCCCGATGCCGCCCCCTCGCTGCAGCTGCGCGACTGGCCCCAGGTGGCCCCGGGATGGCGGGAGGGGCTCGCCGCACGACATCGCGTCGATGAGCTGCTCCTGCTGGTGCAGAGAGTGCGCGCGCTGCGCGATGAGAGCGGTGTGCCCGCGGGCGAGCGCCACCGCCTCCAGCTCAGCGGCGGCGATCCCGAGATGACGGTCGAGCAGAGGATGCGACTGCTGACGTCGCTGATCCCTGTTGAGGTGGAGGAGGACGGGGATCTCAACGGCGGGGTCAGCGTCGTCGCCGGTGCCCTGGAGGCGCGCTACCACCTGGTCGTCGGCGAGCGCGAACGGGCGCGCACCCGGCGGCGCCTGACCGAGCTCGAGGGCACCATCGCCCGCCTCGAGAAGCAGCTGGCCACACCGGCCTTCACCGGCAAGGCGAAGCCCGAGGTCGTCACCGAGGCACGCCGCCGTCTCGATGAGGCGGTTCGTGAGCAGGGCGTGCTGCGCGCCCAAGGGGAGAGAGGATGACGCCGATGATCGCCGACACTGCCTCGCTGGTCCTGCTCGGTCTGGTCGTCGCCGCCGGCTACGTCGCAGCCCTCTACGTGGCCGTCGCCTTCTTCGTCTGGCGCGACGCGAGGCGCCGCTCCGACGCGCTGCTCTTCCAGCTCTTCGCGCTCGTCCTCGGATTCGTCCCGCCGTTTCTCGGCGTGCTCGTCTACCTGATGGTCCGACCCCCGACGACTCTGGACCAGGAGCGCCAGCTCGCCCTCGAGGAGCAGGCCATCCTCGAGGGGGACCGCGACGAGGTCGTTCTCCGCCCCTGCCCCTCGTGCGGACGCGAGATCGAGGCGGACTTCATCGTCTGCCCCCACTGCCGCACCCAGTTCGCTCGCCGCTGCCACTCCTGTGACCGCGTTCTCCGCCTGGGCTGGCCGGTCTGTCCCTACTGTGCCGAGGAGGTGGGCCACGCGCCGTTGGGCCGCGTCACCCGCACCGGCTGAGCCGCGGCGATGCTGAGTGGCGGGCTGCGGCTGGGCCTTGTGGTCGCGGCGCCGCTGCTGGGGGCGTTCCTGGTCCACGGACTGCGCGCCCGGCGGCGGGCGGTGCTGGTCATCGCCGTCCTCAGCGTCGCCGCGACCACGACTCTGGTGGCCTCGGTCGTGTCGGGCATCAGCGGCGGCGGTTCGCTGGAGCACAGCTTCGGGACCGCGATCCCCGGCGTCGACTTCACGACCCGGGCGGATTCAGCCTCGGTGGCCGCCGTGCTGGTGGCCTGCGTGGCCGCACTGCTCGCCATCACGCGCCTGCACGACCAGGCCGATCGCCTCTGCGGTCTGCTCCTCTGCCTGGCAGGAACGACCGCGGTGGCGTGCGCGGGCAACCTGGTGCTTGTCGCTGCCGGGGTGGAGGTCATCGCCGGCGGGACGCTGATGCTGCGCGGCCGGCGCGGCGCGGGCCGCCGCTCTGCGGCACTCCTCGCCGCCGCGGTCTGCGGTTCGGGCCTGGCCCTTCTCGCCGCCGCGGCACAGCTCGTCGCCGAGGCCGGGAGCAGCGACCTGGCGTTCATCCCCCAGGGTGCCATCGGCGGGGCGCTCGCGGTGCCCTGGGCGCTCGGGGGTGCCGGTCTGCTGATCTCGATGGCGTTCCCCGGCGACGCCGCCTCCCCGGCACGCGACTGGGCCGCCGTCGGCGCGCTGCCGGCCGGTTTCCTGGTGCTGCTCCGCCTCCAGCAGAGCGCGGGTGGCCAGCTTCCCGGCGTCGCGGCCCTGACCGTTGCGGCGATCGGGGCGCTGGTGGCCGCGGCCGCGGCGGTCGGCGCGCTTCGCGCCGGCACTCTCGCCGCGGCCGGTCGAGCCGCGGTGGCGGTGCTGACCGGTCTTTTGGTCAGCCTGTTCGCCGGGTCCCTGGCCGTGTCGGGCACGGTGACAGCCGGGCTCTTTGTCGGCCTGGAGATCGCCATGGTCGCGGCTCCATCCTGGAACCGGCGCCCCACCGCGTGGTCGGCCGCCTCGATGGCCCTGCTGGCCTTGCCCGGCGGGGCGATGTTCGCAGTGGTTGCGGTCGGTCTCGGCGTGGTGGCGCAACGAGGGGTGGCTGCGTTTCCCCAGCTGGCGGTCCTCGCGGCGGTGGTTGCTGCGGCTGCGATCGCGGCCGCCCGCGCGCTGGCGAGGCCTCCCACCACCTGGCGTCCGGCGGCGCCCGGTGCGGTTCTTGCCGTCGTCGCCGGTTTTGCCGGCGGCCTCGTGCCCGGCTTCGCGCTGCGCCAGGTCGCGGCAGCCCTGGCTCCCGGTGCGGCGCCTGTCGACCTCGACCCCGGTGCACTCCAGGTGGCGGGGGCAGGCTTTGCCGGCGGCTACTACGCTGTCGCCGCCACCATCCTTCTGGTGGCGGCCGCAGCCGCGGCGGTGATCAGCGGCGGTGAACCGGTGGCCGCCGCCGCGCCCGCGATCCAGCCGGCCGGGATGCCCAGGCTCGGGCTGGTTCTCGCCGTCCGCAGGCGCAGCCTCCCGGCGACCAGGCGCGCCGGCAGCAGCCTGCGCGCCTTCGACCGGTGGCTCGAGGCGCAACCGCAACTGCCCCTCTTCATGGGGGCAGCTGCGCTGGCTGTCGTGCTCTTCCACTGATGCAGGTCAACGAGCCGCTGCTCGCGGGTCTGGGATTCATCGCCGCTGTGGTCGTCACTCTCGTCGACGGTCGCAACGCGGTGAGTTATGCGTCCATCGCCGCCGGCCTGGGCGTCGCACCATCGGTCGGCGAGATCTACGGCGCTGACGGAGCGCTGCTCTTGATCGCCGTCGCGCTTCTCGCCGCCTTGATCGGCCCACTCAGCCGAGCCCTCTCGCGTCGGGTGAGCTGGATGGCCGGCGTGGACCCCGTGGTGCCCGTCGTTGCCGGGCGGGAGGCGCTCTTTGGTCCGCGCAGCATTCGTGTGGCCGCCGGTGCCGCCGTGCTGCCCGCGGCCTCGTGGGTCAGCTTCAATGTGCCGCTCGGCTCGGCGTCGACCGTGACGGGAGTTCTGTTCGCGGCAGCGCTGGTCTGGGGCTGCGGGGCGATGCGGCTGCTCACCGCCCGGACATTGGTGGACGTGGCCAGCGGAGTCGCTGCGGTGGGTCTGGGCGCCGCCGCGGCATGGCTCATCGCCGGTGGCGTCGAAGCCCTCGCCGGGGCGATGGCGGCCGCATCCCTGGCCCCAGGTGTGGCGATCACGGCTGGCTGGCTCGGCGGCCGCCACGCCGGCGTGGGCGCCGTCGCTCGGACCACCACGTGAGCGTTCTCCCCGTCGCGCTCACGTGGGGGGTGAGCGGACTGCTCGCGGCGCTGCTGCTGCCCCGGTTGCGCCACCGCCGCCGGTTGGCGGCTCTGGTCCCGCTGGCGGCGGCGGTGGCCGCGCTCCTCACGCTCGGCGGCGGCGCCGACCTCGATGCTGTCGCGGCGCCGGGCGGGCTCCTGCTCGGCCGCGCCGGGGGTGGGTTGGCGCTCCTCTGTGCGCTGTCGATGACAGTGTGCCTGGTTCTCTCACCACCGCCCGACAGCGGCGAGATCCTGGTGATCGGCGTCTGCGGCGCGCTGTCGACGGTGGCGCTGGCCACCGGCTCGCCGCTGGTATGGGCGGTGTGCTTCGTCGCCGGCATGACGCTGCTCGGGGTGCGCTGGGTGGCCGCCGCGCCGGCTCGGGCGACGCTGGCGGCGGCCCGAGTGGGCACGCTCGGCGCCTCGGTGCTGGTGGCGGCCGGCCCGTTCCTCCCAGTCGACGCCGCCACCGTGCTGCCCCGTGCCCACCTCGCTGGTGGGCTGCTCGCCGGTGGCGTGGCTGCGGGGTTCGGGCTGGTGCCGGTGGGCGGCTGGGTGACCGCCGGCGCACGGCTGGTGCGCGGCGCTGCGCTGGCACCATGGGCGTTGCTGCTTCTACCCGCGCTGCTGCTCACCTCGCAGACCCTGCAGAACGCGCTGCCGACCGGCGGGCGCTCGACGGTCGGCTTCATCCTGCTCCCGGTGGGAGCGCTCAGCTCTGGCTGGGCGGCTCTACAGGGAATGTCGGTGGGGCGGCGCGACCGCGACCGCTACCCGCGGGTGCTCCTCGCCGACCTCGGGTTGGTGGCCATGGCGCTGGCCACCCCCGAGCCGGGTGCGCGCGTGGGCAGTCTGCTGCTCATGCTCACGCACCTCTGCGTCGGGCCGTTGCTCCTTCAGGAGGCCTCGCCGGGGCTCGCCGGACCCCGACGTCTGGCCTGGCTGGCGCTCAGCGGAGTGCCGCCGACGCCGGCATTCTGGGGGCGTTTCGCGACCATGGCAGGCCTGGTCGCCGGGTTCGGTGGGGCACCGCTGATCGTCACGATCCCGGTTGCCGGCGCGCTGATCCTGATCACGCTCCGGGCGGCCGCCGCCGCGGGCAGCACAGCGGACGCGGCGAGGGCCGGTGTGGCCACCCGCGCCGCCGCCTGGATGGCGCCGGTGGCGGCACTGGCAGTCGGCCTCCTGCCTGACTGGACGTTGCGCGCCTTCCTGGGCTTGAGCTGATGGATCCAACCGGTCTCCTCGACGCCGTCCTCGCTGTCGCCGTGTACCCGGGCGGCCTCTTCGTGGCCGTGGCCGCGCTGGTTCGTCGCCGGCTGGCCGGTCACCGCGCCGGCCCCCGCCCGCCCGGGGTGCCGCCGGCGATGAGCATGGTGCCCGTGCTCAGCGCGGTGATCGGCGCCGCCATGCTGCCGTTGGTCGGCTCGCCGGCACTGCGACTGCCCCCGCCCGCGGGTGCACCCGGCAATGTGGTTGCCATCCTGGTCCTTCTCGCCGTCGCCGCCGATCTCGGCACCGGGCGGCGGGCCGCGGCCGTGCTCGCCGCCAGTGCGGCTCTTCCCGTCCTCGGCCTGGCGGCTTCCCTGGGCACGCTCAATGTCATCGCCATCAGCACTGCAGGCGGAACGGCGGCCCTCGCCGCTCGCGTGGCGGCGGCGGCTGTGCTGGTCGTCGCCTCCAGCCTGGTCGCGGCGGGGCGTTCGGCCTCGATCGTGGCAGCGGCGCTGGCCCTCGCCGGAGCCGCCCTGGTGATCCCGTCCGCGGTCCGCAGCGATTCCGCATGGCTCAGCGGGCTGGCCTGCCTCGGGGTCGTTGTCGTCAGCGGCGTGCTGGCGCGCCTGAGGGACAGATGGCCGCGCCCGCTGCTCGCTGTTGGAGGCACCGCCGCCTGCGTTGCCGGGACGGCGCTGGCGCTGCTCGCCGCTCGCGCCTGATGCTCAAGCGTCACTGCGGTGTTACGATGAATACGGCTCACCCGTGCCAAACCGCGCGATGGGGGCCGGACAGGGGGGTCCCTCGCAAACCGACTCCAATCCACACGGGGAGCTGATGGCTCGAATCGTTCTCGCCTCGTCAAGCCCCCGGCGTCGTGAACTGCTCACGAGGGCCGGGATCCGGTTCAGCGTCGTCGATCCCCCCGAGGACGGCCTGCTCCCGCCCGGCATCTGCGCCGACCTTGCCGTCCAGCTGATCGCCCGCCAGAAGGCGGTGGCGGTCGCCGCCTCTCAGCCCGCCGGCAGCTTCGTGCTCGGCGCCGACACCATCGTCATCGGCCCCAGCGGCGCGCTGGGCAAGCCGGGCTCGCCGGAGCGCGCGCAGTCGATGCTGCTCGAGCTACGCGGCCGTCGCCACACCGTGCTCACCGGCGTTTGCGTGGTGGTGGCGCAGAGCGATCGTGAGGCGCTCGGCCTGGCCCGCTCGGCCGTGACCATGCGCGAGTACAGCGACGATGCGATCCACACCTACGTCAACTCCGGAGAGCCGCTCGACCGGGCCGGCGCGTACGCCATCCAGGGCGGCGGCGGCGACCTGGTCGAGACGGTGTCCGGTCGGATCGACTCGGTGGTCGGGCTGGATGTGCCGCTGGCATTGCGCCTGCTCGCCGAGGCCGGATACCCCGACCCGTTGCCTGCGGCGACCGATGTGCCCCTGGCGCCGCCTCGAGCCGCGCGCCGCCCGCTCGCCCCGCTCCGCGCCGCCACGCGCGCCTGAGCCGGGTCCCCGCCACACCGTCCTCGATGCGGCGACGCTTGGGCAGCGCGGCCGCAGCCATCCTCGTGGTGCTCCCCATCGCGGTCGTGCTGGCCGGTTGCGGCGCGGGCAATGGCCAGCTCAAGGTGATCCTCGGCGCCTGTCGCCGCCAGATCACCGTGCCGTGCTCGTACGACATTCTCAAGAACGGAGGGGCGAGCAGCTACAAGGCGAGCAACGCCGGCACCTACTCCCAGTACAAACCGGGTGAGCAGGCGACCTTCACCGTCGCTGTGGTCAACGCCGGGCCCGGCAGTGTCGCCGGGGTCACCATTCACCTCGGCCTGCCCGCGGGCTTCAAGTTCCGCTCGACCGAGTCGATCCACGCGCCTGGCTCGACGCGCACCCAGCCACTGGACGCCGCCGTGAACAGCAGCACACCCATCTTCGGCCTCTGGACGCTGGCTCCCCCTGGAGCGGCGGGCGGCGGCCTCAACACCGAGGTGGACATCACCTTCATCGCCGACGGCGAGGGCAAACCTGGGCCGGTTCTGGTGCAGGCGTCTGCCGCCGGTGACGAGGCGGCCGGACAGACCAATGCCGCTCCGTACGCCGTCATTGTCAACGCCGCGGCCCACCTCAGCGCGCTGGTCAACGTCGGGCCCGGCAGCGCCAAGCACGGCACTGCAGTCACCTATCAGGTCAGGGTCACCAATGACGGCACCGGCAATGCCGAGGACGTCGCCGTGCTGATCACCCTGCCGCCGGTGCTGACGTTCACCAGCAGCGTCACCCCATTCGCAGGCAACGGGGCGCGCAACAAGGGCGTCGACCCGATCAAGAACAGCCTCGAGGTCTACTACGACGGTTTCCTGTTGCCGCCACTGTCGAACGCCGGGCCGGGCTTCGTGGTCATCGCGTTCAGAGCGACAATAGGAATCACTGCGCCGGGCGGGACCTATGCCGTCGACGCCAGCGTCACCGACATCGCCGGCGACACGGTTGCGCTGCACTCGGTGGCGTCTCTGACCGTGACCTGAGCCGTCCGCGGGCGGGATCGGCGTGTGGTATCCTGCGCGTTCGCGCCAGCCGGCGATTTGCGTGTGCCCGGCGCTCTTCATCCATCTCTCACGAGCAGTCATGTACGCCATCCTCTCCCACGGCGGCCGCCAGTATCGGGTGAGCGCCGGTGACCGCCTCCTCGTCGACCGCCTCGCCGCCGAGGTGGGCAGTGTGGTGGCGCTCGAGCCCCTGCTCCTCACCGGCGGAGCCGGCGAGAAGACCACGCACGGCGAGGATCTCGAGGGCATGCGCGTCGCCGCCACGGTGGTGGCCCACCGCCGCGGCAGGAAGCTGCGCATCTTCAAGTACAAGGCCAAGAAGCGCCTGCGCAAGGTGGCGGGGTATCGCAGTGACCTCACCGAGCTGCGCGTCGATGCGATCCTGGTCAAGGGCGCCGCGCTGCCCGCGGCATCGGCGGGCGATCACGCCGCAGCATCGCCTGCCGCTGACCGACCCGCTGCGAGCACCATGAAGAAGCCGGCGAGCGCGCGGACGAAGATCGCGACCGCCGCGGCACAGAAGCCGGCGGCGACCGCCGCCAAGCCGGCCACCAGGGCTGCATCGGATCAACCGCAGGCGGCGGTGGCGAAGCCGGCGAAGCCAAAGAGCGCCGCCGCCGCGAAGTCCACCACCAGCGAACGCGTGAGCAAGGCGGCGCCCAAGGCCGGCCGGGGCAGGGCCGCCAAGGAGAAGGAGGCCGGCGATGGCACAGAAGAAGGGCGGCGGCAGCTCCCGCAACGGTCGCGACAGCGCCGGCCGCCGGTTGGGCATCAAGCGCCAGGACGGCGAGGTGGTGTTTGCCGGCACCATCCTGGTGCGTCAGCGCGGGACCAAGATCCTCGCCGGCGAGAACGTCGGCGTCGGCCGCGACCACACCCTCTACGCTCGCGCCACCGGCCTGGTCGCGTTCGACAACACGGGCAAGGACCGCACCCGTGCCAACGTGCACGCGCTCCCGGTGATCGAGGTCGGCGAGCTGGTCGTGGACGAGGCGGTCGAGGCGCCGGCGCCCGCCGGTTAGAGGGGAGCGGACACCACGTTCCTCGACGAGGTGCTCATCGACGTCGCCGGCGGCGACGGCGGTCGGGGCGCGGTCAGCTTTCGTCGCGAGAAGTACGTCCCGATGGGCGGCCCCGACGGCGGCGATGGCGGCCGCGGTGGCGACGTCGTGCTCATCGCCGATTCCACAGACTCGACGCTGGCCGGCTTCCGAGAGCGTCGCCGTTTCCATGCCCCAACCGGCGGGGCCGGCGGCAAGAACCTGCGCCACGGTGCGGCCGGTGAGGACCTGGTGCTGCACCTGCCGCCCGGCACGATCGTGCGCGACGCAGACACCGAGGAGTTGATCGCCGATCTCGACCACCGCGGTGCACGGATCGTGGTCGGCAGCGGGGGCCGTGGGGGCCGTGGCAACACCCACTTCGCCTCGTCGACGCGGCAGACCCCACGGGTCGGCGAGCTTGGCGCCAAGGGCAGCCAGCGCCGCGTCCATCTCGAGCTGAGCTTGATCGCAGACATCGGCCTGGTCGGGCTGCCCAACGCGGGCAAGTCGACCCTCCTCGCCGCGCTCACCGGCGCTCATCCCAAGATCGCCGCGTACCCGTTCACCACGCTGCACCCCAACCTCGGCGTGGCCGAGACATCGGGGGGCGCCACCCTGGTCATCGCCGACGTACCTGGGATCCTCGAGGGCGCACACCGCGGCGTCGGCCTCGGCATCGACTTTCTTCGCCACCTCGAGCGCACCCGCGCGCTCGTCCACCTCGTCGACGCGACCGCCGGCCCGGACGCGGTCGGTCATGCCGCCGCGGCCGTGCGGGCGGAGCTCGCCGCCTTCAGCCCGGCGCTCGCCGCCAAACCCCCGCTGCTGGCTCTCAACAAGTGCGATCTGCTCGACAGGGCGCAGCGCAATGCGCTGGCGGCCCGGTACCCGGACGCGCCGCTGATCGCCGCCGCCGACCTCGACGGCACCGCCGAGCTGCTCGAGAGCGCAGCCGGGTTGGTGGCCTCAGTGCGCTCGGTCGAGCTGCAGTCAGCTCTGGCCCGGCCGGAGACGGGCGAGCACCGCGTCTATCGCCACCGCAGCCGCGGGGCGCCGGCTGTGTCGCGCGACGGCGAGGCCTTCCGCGTGACCTCGGACGGGATCGAGCGCCTGGTGGGCATGACCGACATGGAGAGTGACGAGGCGGTGGCGCGCCTGCAGCAGAAGCTGCGCGCGGCCGGTGTCGACTCCGCGCTGGCCGCCGCCGGCTGCAAGGAGGGGGACACCGTGCGCATCGGCGAGCTCGAGTTCACCTACGCCGATGACCGCTGAGGTGCGCCGCGTGGCTGTGCTGGGCGGCACCTTCGACCCCGTGCACGCCGGCCACCTGGCGATCGTGGTGGCAGTACGCGAGGCCATCGGCGCAGACGAGGCGTGGCTGCTGCCCGCGCGGACCCCCGCCCTGCGGAGCGAGCCGGTGGCCCCGGCGCCGCTGCGCCTGGCGATGCTGGAGGCGGCGGTGCGCGGGGTTCCCGGGGTGCGCGTCGTCGACCTCGAGCTGCGCCGCCCGGGTATCTCGTACACCATTGATACGCTTGCCGGGCTGGCCAGCGCCGACGCCGGTACCCAGCCATGGTGGATCCTCGGCGCTGACGCGGTTCGCCACATCGGCGAATGGCACCGCAGCGCCGAGCTGCGCGAGGCGGTTCACCTGGCGGTGGTCCAGCGCCAGGGCGAACCGCGGTTCAACGACTCCGAGGTGCGCGCCCTCGGTCTGCACCCAGGGCGCACGGTGGTGCTCGACATCTGGCCGCCCGCGGTGAGCGCCAGCGAGGTCCGCGCCCGGGTGGCCGCCGGCGAGGCCGTCGCCGGCCTGGTGCCTGCCGCCGTGGCCGCCATCATCGCCGCCAGCGGCCTCTATCGCTCAACGCCAGCGGTGCGATAATGGAGTCGGATGACGCCTGACGAGCTCGCAGCCCGGATCTCCGCCGCTGCGTCCGACAAGCGGGCCCGGGACGCGGTCACCGTCGACCTGCGCGGCAAGACAACCATCGCCGACTTCTTCGTGATCTGCGAGGGTGACACCGACCGCCAGGTTCGTG
The DNA here is from genome assembly GCA_025450495.1 of Candidatus Dormiibacter sp. The sequence goes on from JANWHI010000045.1 coordinate 31,974, forward strand.
CCATTGTCGACAGCATCGAGGAGTCCTGCCGTGAGGCGGGCATCCGCCCGCTGTCCACGGCCGGGCTCAAGGATGCGTCCTGGGCGTGCCTGGACTACGATTCGGTGATCGCCCACGTCTTCCTGCCCGGCGAGCGCACCTTCTACGACCTCGAGGGTCTCTGGAACTCCGTCGCGGCCGCCCGCGCAGCCGCCGACTGAACAGCCGCTAACCCGAAGGGGTGACGGCGCCGGCAACGTTGATCGCGGCGACCACCAAGGCCACGGCGCCGCCCGCGCAGATCGCGTATACGAGAACCCTCTGCCATTGCGCGAGATCGCGCCCCCCGACCCGCGCCAGTGGGGGGATCACCAACCCCACCAGGGCTCCGGTGATGAAACCGCCGACGTGCGCCAGGTTGTTGACGCCGGGGATGACAAAGCCGAACACAATGATCATGGCGCCGTAGGTGAGCGCGTACTGGCGCATCGCGTGTGCCACCCCGACCGCGACGTCCTTTCCCTGGACGCGGCCGAGCACGACAAGAAGACCGACCAGGCCGGTGATCCCGCCCGACGCCCCGAGCGTCGAGCTGACCCCCTGGCTGGACAACGAATTCCAAGCCACCCACACCAGGCCCCCACCCACCGCCGTCAGCAGGAAGGTGGCCACCAGCACGAGGCGTCCAAACAGCTGCTCCACGAGCCGCCCCACCCAGTACATGGCGAGCCCGTTGAACAGGAGGTGGAAGATGTCGTTGGGATCGTGCAGGAAGGCGCTGCTGACGAACTGCCACCACGACGCGTCCGGAAACAACAGGATGGCCTGGAACAGGGCCGCCCCGTTGCTCGCGATCAGCGCCTTCTCGAGGATGTAGACAGCCACGAAGGCGGCAACCAGGCTGTAGGTCGCGACCGGGGTGGTGCTCAGTTGCGTGCGTGCCGGAGCCGCGTAGCCGCCGGCGACGGTCTGCCGCTCGGCAAGGTCGACCGCGGCCAGCGTCGGCGCTTCCCTCCCCCCACGCAATGCCTGCGCCACCGCCCGAACGTCGCGCGGTGACAACAGGTCGGGCGGCGGCGGCAGCGGCACGGTGACCTCGGCGGTGGCGGGGTCGACGGCGATCACGCCGACGCGCACGCCGGGCGGGGTCGGTGGGGCGCTGAGGCTGCCCTGCATCGCGCGCAGCGGCACGATCAGCACGTCGCAGCGCTCCGCTCCCTGGACGCGCAACCGCTCAGCCCCCCAGCGTGCGGCCGCGGCACATCGTGCGGCGAGGTCCTGGCCGGCCATCTGGGGGTCGGCGGGCGGCGTGTAGAAGGCCACCAGGGCGGCGCGCGGTCCGGTCCAGCTGGCCGTCCCCAGCTCGTACATCCCCACACCCAGCTCGCCCAGGCGGGAGTCGCGTGGGTCGGTCAGGCGGAGGCGGTGCCGGGTGACCAGCTCGAACGCGATGGCGCGGGCGAGCGCAGGCGGCTGCTGCGGCAGCCCCGGTGGCGGGGGAGGAGGGGGTGCCGCCTCGGTCACGCCCGGCAGTCTATCCCTCAATGCCGCGCTCATCGGCTTCGGCTGCGCCCGTCGAGCGTTCGCGGACGCTGTGACCCGCCAAGATGTGCCCATCCATATCGCCTCCCATCGCCACGTTCGAGGGCATACGTGACCGCTGCGCTTCTGCCCGCGTGCTACGTCACCGTCGTTCTCGCATCGTTGATGGTTTCGGCTGTGCGTCTGGGACAGGCGTGGGCGCCCTCCGACACCACCGCACTCCGCTGGCTCACCGCCTTGGCGGTCGCCGCAGTCCAGGTTGTGGCTGTTGCGGAGATCACGGTGATGGTGGGCCTGTTCAACCCCATCGCCATCGTCATCGGCAACTGCGCGCTGACCATGCTGGCCATCGGATGCACCCGACGGCGCGCCACCACCGCCTCCGCCTCCTGGTTCCCCTCCCTCCCTGCCTGGGCGCGCGCCCTGTGCGGCGCCGCCGCCAGCCTGTTCGTCGGACTCTCGCTGAATGGAGCATCGACGGAGTTCGACACACGGCACTACCACGGTGTCAACGCCGCGCACTGGGTCCATACCGGATCGTTCTGGACGCTGCCCGTCGCCCAGGCCGGCGACCACACGGCCGCGACGCCGGCGGTGTCGGATCTCGTCTCCGCCGTCTTCATGCTGGCCAGTCACTCGGTGGTTCTGGCAACACTTCCCAACATCCTGTTCACTGCGCTGGCCGTGGCGGCAGGGGCGGTTGTCGCGGAGCGCCAGGGCGCATCTCCGTGGCGCGGCGTGTGGGCCATGGCGGTTCTGATCGGAGTGGTGGGGTTTTTCGACTCTCAGATCCACGCCATGACGTCGGACACCGCCGTCGCCGGTCCTCTGCTCGCAGCGCTGGCGTTGCTTCTCGGGGGTGGCCGGCCCCGGCGGAGCACCCTGCTGGTCGCCGGAGCCCTGGCCGGTGTCGCCTGTGCTGCGAAGTACAACGGATTACTCGACGCGCTTGTCGGCATCGCTCTGGTGTTGGTCTGGCAGCGGCGCGCTCTGTCGAGGGTGGTGATCGCCACTGTACCCGCGCTGGCGATCGCCGCACCGTGGTACATCCGCAACGGCATCATCGCCGGCAACCCGATCTATCCCCAGGCCATCGTGCTCGGTCCCATTCGTCTCCGTGGCAGCGCCGGACCGTTCACCGCGACGCCGGTATCGCTGATCAAGGATGTTCTCGCCGGCCACGGAGGCGCGCTGCTCACCACCGCCGACGCCTTCAGCACAGTGCTCGGGCCACTGCTGATCGTGGTCGTGCTGGCTCTCGTTCCCGGCGGCGAAGCGCCACCGCGCGCGCGGCGAGCTCTCATGGCCCTGCTGCTGGGATGGGGATTGGCGTACGCCGCATTGCCCTACACGGGCGGTGATTTCGCTCACATCGTCGCGGGTGGATTTCGCTACGCGCTGCCGGCAGTGATGCTCGCCGTCGTCCTGGGTGCTGTGCGATTGCCCTCGCCGCTGTTCGCAACGGTGGTGCTGCTTGGTATCGGCTGGGATCTCTGGGCCGATCACCTTCTTCCGGGGCGCCCGGACCTTGTGGTGACACTTCCGCTGGCCGCCACGGCCATCGCCGGCGCCCTGATCGCATCCGTCGGCGCACCCTTGCTGATCCGCCGCTTCGGCTCGCAGCGCTCGGCACCGCTCTGGATCGGGGTGCCGGCGGTGGCTTGTGCGGCAGCAGGCGTGTTCGCGACCCAGACGCCAGCTGCGCCGGTGTCGGGTTCTGTCGAGGACCAACTCGCGCGGGCGAGCTCGGTGGCGTGCATCGCGGTCTC
>JANWHI010000046.1 GCA_025450495.1 Candidatus Dormiibacter sp.
GGAGGAGCGCGGCGAGCTGCCGGCCGGGGCGAGGACAGGGCTGCGCACCCCCGAGCAGCTGCTCACCGCGCTGCTGCGCCATCGCTGCGTCGAGCTCGTCCGCGAGCCGGACGGGGACGCCGTGCTCGACTGGCGCGGCGTTGACGGGTTCGCCGGCCGCATCAACGCGTTCAGCGGTGCGGTCCGGACGCGCACCGGGAGGGGCGGCAGCGTGCTGGTGGTGAGCCGCCAGCAGCATCGCGTCGAGGAGCTGGTGCGCGAGGACGGCCTCGACCCGGTGGATCTCGTCGAGCTCGACGCCGCCGCCACCGAGGTGCCCGCGGCCGCCCTGGCCGTGACCGGCGGCGACCTCTCGCAGGGTTTCTCGACGGGCGACGTGGGGCTGGACGTCTACACCGACCACGAGCTCTTCGGCGTGGTCAAGCGGCGCGGGTCACCGCTGGCGCGTGGCGCTCGCCGCGCCGAGTCCACCTCAGCGCGCGGTGCTCGCCGGGCCGCGTCGGGAACCGCCGCGCAGGCGGCGTTCGTGATGCAGTTCACGCCCGGCGACGTGGTGGTGCACCGCGACCACGGCATTGGTCGCTTCCTCGAGATGCGCACCGTCAGCGACGCGCTCGGCGAGCACGAGTACATGGCCATCGAATATGCGGACGGCGACAAGCTGTTCGTCCCGGTCGACCACCTCGACCGGGTCGACCGCTATGTCGGAGGCGCCGATTCGCGTCCGCACCTCTCCCGGCTCGGCAGCGGTGAGTGGGAGCGGGTCAAGCGGCGCGTCAAGGAGCGAACCGAGGAGGTGGCACGCGAGCTGTTGACGCTCTACTCGCGGCGCGAGATGGCTGCGGGTCACGCCTTCACCCCGGACGGCACCTGGCAGCGCGAGCTCGAGGCGTCGTTCCCCTACCAGGAGACGCCCGACCAGGAGATGGTGCTCGACGAGATCAAGCGCGACATGGAGTCGTCGCGGCCGATGGATCGCGTGGTCTGTGGGGATGTCGGCTTCGGCAAGACTGAGCTGGCGCTGCGCGCCGCGTTCAAGGCTGCCAGCGAGGGCCGTCAGGTGGCCGTTCTGGTCCCCACCACAGTCCTGGCGCAGCAGCACTTCCTCACCTTCACCGAAAGGCTCGCTCCCTTCCCGATCACGGTGCGCCAGCTCTCGCGATTCTGCAGCGATGCGGACATCGCCAGCACTCTGACCGGCTTGCGCAGCGGCGCCGTCGACATCGTCGTCGGCACCCACAGGTTGCTGCAGGGTGACGTCGAGTTCAGCAACCTCGGCCTGGTGATCATCGACGAGGAGCAGCGATTCGGTGTCCTGCAGAAGGAGAGATTCAAGTCGCTTCGAGTTGCCGTCGACGTGCTCTCGCTGTCGGCCACACCGATTCCGCGCACTCTGCACATGTCGCTGGCCGGCATCCGCGATCTCTCGGTGATCCAGACGCCCCCCGAGGAGAGGCAGCCCATCAAGACGTACGTGACCGCGCGTGAGGCGTCCCTGGTGCGCGAGGTGATCACCCGCGAGCTGGCTCGCGCCGGGCAGGTGTTCTTCCTGCACAACCGCGTCCAGACCATCGAGAAGCACGCCGAGGAGCTGCGCGAGCTCGTGCCCGAAGCACGCATCGCGGTCGGTCACGGCCAGATGCCCGAGCACTCGCTGGCCGAGGTGATGCGCGCGTTCGGCGAGGGCGAGATCGACGTCCTGGTGTGCACCACCATCATCGAGTCGGGGCTCGACATCCCCAACGCCAACACCATCGTCATCAACGACGCGCACCGCCTCGGCCTCGCCCAGCTCTACCAGCTGCGCGGGCGGGTGGGCCGGGCGGGGCAGCGGGCCTATGCCTACCTGCTCTATCCACCCGACCGCTCGCTGACCGAGAAGGCCGACAAACGGCTCGACGTCATCGGTGAGCTCCAGGACCTCGGCGCCGGGTTCAAGCTGGCCATGCACGACCTCGAGATCCGCGGGGCCGGCAACCTCCTCGGTGAGGAGCAGCACGGCGAGATCGCCGCGGTCGGGCTCGAGCTCTACAACACGCTGCTGCGTCAGGCGGTGAACGCGTTGCAGGGCAAGCCGCTCGTGGAGTCGCCCGCGCAGGTGAGCGTGTCGCTGCCGGTCAAGGCGTTCCTGCCGGTGACCTACGTGACCGACGAGCGGCTTCGGCTGCGCTGCTACCAGGAACTGGCGGCGTGCGCCACCGAGAGTGACCTCGAGCGCGCCGCGCGCGGCCTGGTGGACCGCTTCGGGCCCCTCCCCGAGGCTGCCGACGCGCTCATCTACTCGCTGCGAGCCCGGTTGCTGGCGGCCGCCGGCGGCGTCACCGCCGTGGAGTCAGGCGCGGACGGGGTGCGCGTCCAACTCGCCCTCGACCACGGCCTCGACCTGCCCGCGCTGGTGCGTCAGTGGTCGTCCCAGGCGGCTGCGACGGCCACGCGGATCGTGGTCACGACCCAGGCGGTGCGTCGTGGCGCGGACTGGCGTGAGGTGCTCCTCGGGGTCCTGCGCGAGCTGGGCCGTCTCCAGCGGGTGCGCGCCCGCGCCGCGGTGTAACGGCGCCGCGGGCCCGAGGAGCTCACGGCGCCGCCGGCAGCGTCAGCAGGAAGCGGCTGCCGGCCGGGCCGCTGGATTCGAGCACGAGGTCGCCGCCCATCCGGCGCGCGCACTCCCGGCTGAGGTAGAGGCCGAGCCCGCTGCCCTGGACGGTCGCACTGCGCGAGCCGCGTGCGAAGCGGGCGAAGATCCGCTCGACCTCGTCCTGCGGGATGCCGGGTCCGTTGTCCGCCACCGCCACCAGGGCGCGACCCGCCTCGGAGCTGACGGTGACGCGAATGCTGGGCGCGTCGACGGTGTAGGCGACGGCGTTGGTGAGCAGGTTGCCAAGCACCCGCGCCACCAGCGCGGGATCGGCCACCGCCAGCGCCGCCTCGGTGATGCGCACGTCGATGGTGCCGGCGCGCAGGCGGGCGCGCGGCAGGGCGCGCTCGACCGCCGCCGCCACCGCGTCGGCGAGCGGCACCACCTCCCTGGCCACACCGAGGCCGTCGCTCTCGATCCGGGCGAGGATGAGCAGGTCCTCGGCGAGGCCCTTGGCGTGCGCCGCCTGGCGTCGAATCGTCGCCAGCTGCCGTGCCGCATCGTCATCGGAGACGGTGCCCTCCATCTCCAGCAGCTCGGCGTAACCGTCGATCGCCGTCAGCGGTCCGCGCAACTCGTGCACGGCGATATTGATGAAGTCCCGCTTCATGCTCTCGGCTTCACGGAGGCGGTGCACCAGCCGGCCGTTGTGCAGCACCAGGGCTGCGAGGCTCGAGAACTGCTGCAGCCCGGCGATGTCGCCGTCGGAGAAGGGCAGTCGGGCGTGGACGCGGCCGAGCACGATGGTGCCGAGAAGCTCGCCCGAGAAGATCATCGGGCTGACCAGCGCGTGGCTGTAGGCTGACGCGTACGGCTCGAGCTCCTCGGTGATCTCGGTCGGGTCGCTGGCGACCGCGATGGTGCGTCCGGCTGCGACCGCGGCCAGGACCGACTCCCGGAACGGCCAGCGGCTGCCGACCGGCGCCAGACCCGAGGTGGACTCGACCACCCCCTCGTTGCCTTCGATTCGCATCACTGCGCCCGAGTCCGCGCCGGCGGATTCGCACGCGTGCTGGATGAGCCTCGGCAACAGGGCGGACAGATCGCCGATCGCCGCGACATCCGTGGCGGCCTCGGTGGCCGCCTGCAGACGCCGGCTGGTTGACGTTGCCTGCTCGTAGAGCTTGGCGTTGCGGAGCGCCAGTCCGGCGAGCGCCCCGAAGGCGGTGAGATTGGGGATGTCCGCGGTCGCGAACGGCCGGTCGTCATAGCGCGACAGCACCAGCATGCCAGCCATCGACCCCGCCGCGAGGATGGGGACAAGCGCGGTGTGCTTCACCTTGTCGAGGGCGTCCCGGAATTCGGGCATCGCATCGGCGGTCGACATCCCGCCGCCAAGAACCGCCTTGCGGGTGGCGAGGAGCTCCACCACCAGGGGTTGGCGCATCAGGAAGTCGGCCGCGTAGCCCCGCCCGACCCACGTGACCTCGCCACCGATGCCCACCGAGGCCTCGATGACCAGCCGGTCGGCATCGAAGCCCGAGAGGGTGGCCCGGTCGGCTCTCGCCACCGCCAGGCCGCGCTCGAGGATGCGGCTCATCACGGTCCGGGCGTCGAGCGAGCCGGCCAGCTCGACGGTCAATTGGAGGAGGTCGTCGGGCGGCGGCGCCGACGGCTGCCCGGCGGCAGGCGTGGGCTGACCCGTCATGGAGCAGGTCGGGAGCGGTGGCGGCTCTTCGGCATCGGCGCGCTGATTGTCCGCTTTCCCACATCGCGGGTATCAGGTGGGAACCAGTGGCATCGCACCGTCGGCGGTCACTGCGTACCCTGTGCGCACCATGAGAGACGACGCCGCTGCCTCCCTGCGTGCCCTCAACGAGGTGGTCGAGCAACTCCGCGCCCCGGGCGGCTGTCCGTGGGACGGCGAGCAGACCCACACAAGCCTCCGGCCCTACCTGCTCGAGGAGACCTACGAGCTGCTCGAGGCAATTGACGCTGACGGCCGATCGACGCTTCGCGAGGAGCTCGGCGACGTCCTTCTCCAGGTGCTGATGCACTGCGCGATCGCTGCCGAGGGCGAGGATGGGTTCGACATCGGCGACGTGGCTGAGACAACCCGCGCCAAGATGATCCATCGCCACCCGCATGTCTTTGGGGACACCGCGGTTGGCGGTGCCGCCGAGGTGGTGGTCAACTGGGAGCGCTTGAAGCGCACCGAGAAGAACCAACGGCTGTCGCTTCTCGACGGCATCCCCCGCGCGCTGCCCGCCCTGGCGTTCGCCCAGGGGGTGCAGAAGCGGCCGGCTCGGCTGGGGTTTGACGAGACCCCGACGACCGCCGACGCGGTGGCCGCCCTGCGCCTCGCGCTCGACGATCTTGCCGCCGCCGCCGGTTCGGCGCCCACAGAGTCAGTCCGCGGCCAGGACTGGACCGTTACCGAGGGAGAGATCCGCCGCACCACCGTCGGCCTGGCTGACGGTGACCGCCACCAGCGAGTCGCGTCACCGTCCGCCTCCCTCGATGAGGCGGTCGGGGCGCTGCTGTTCGCCGCCGTTGCTCTCGCCCGCCGCCTCCGTGTCAATCCCGAGGACGCTCTCCGGGCCCGGTCCAATCGATTCGCAGAGCGCTTCCGAGGCCTGGAACGACAGGCCGCTGACGACGGCGTGGACCTGCACGGCATCGACGCGTCGGAATGGCGCCGGCGCTGGGAGGCGACCTCGGCGGCGGCGCGCTGAAATCGCCGACCTTGTCAAAATGACGATTGCCGTCCATCCTTAGGACGGTCGCACGGCCAGTTTCAGCACACGTTCTCGAGGGCCGACCGATTCTCCGTCACGTCTTCGCATCCGACGCCGGCCCGCTGCGCCGCCTGGTCATCGCCGGGCTGGCCGCGCTGTCCGGGCTGGCCGCGTACGCGGTTTTCACCGAGGCCGCGCAGGGCAAAGCGCTGGATGCACGCGTCCACTCGCTGACAGCCGCGAACAGCGCGCTGCAACAGCAGATCGGTGAGCGACAGCAGCAGATCGGTGAAGCGAACAACACGGCATGGCTCGAGGAGCAGGCACGCCGGCTGGGCTTCGTGTTCCCCGGGGAGACCCTCTTCATCATCACCACCCCAGGGGCGCCCACGGCCGCGAGCGGAGGCCTGAACGCTCCGCTGCCGACGTTCGCACCATCACCATCGCCGAGCCCCAGCGTCTCGCCGACAGCGACATCATCGCCGTCCCCAACCCCGCACCCGACGCAGACCCCGGTGTCATTCGCGCTACCCACCCCGACCCCGCACTGACTGCGCACCCACTCGCTGACCGGCGGGAGCCGATCCGGGCTTCCGATACGCTATGGCGGTGATGGATCGCGACCGGCCCTACGCGCAGGTGGACCCGCGCCCGCACTTTCCCGCCATCGAGGAGGAGGTGCTCGCGTACTGGGACCGCGATCGCACGTTCATCGCGTCCGTCGAGCAACGCGGTGCCGACCACGAGTACGTCTTCTACGACGGCCCGCCGTTTGCCAACGGGCTGCCCCACTATGGACACCTGCTCACCGGCTTCGTCAAGGACGTGGTGCCGCGCTACAAGACGATGCGCGGCTACCGGGTGCCCCGCCGTTTCGGCTGGGACTGTCACGGCCTGCCCGCAGAGATGGAGGCCGAACGGCAGTTGGGCATCCACGGTCATGTCGCCATCCAGAAGTACGGTGTCAAGAAGTTCAACGACTTCTGCCGCACCTCGGTGCTCGAGTACACCAGCGAATGGCGCAGCTACGTCGCCCGCCAGGCCCGCTGGGTCGACTTCGAGCACGAGTACAGGACCATGGACCTCAGCTACATGGAGAGCGTCATGTGGGCGTTCCGCCAGCTGTGGGACAGAGGGCTCATCTACGAGGGTTATCGCGTCCTGCCCTACTGCTGGGAGTGCGAGACACCGCTGAGCAATTTCGAGACGCGCCTCGACGATGCCTATCGCGATCGCCAGGATCCCGCGGTGACCGTGCGGTTCACGCTCGACCCGGCGCCCGGCGATCCGATGCCGACGGACCTGCTGGTGTGGACGACGACGCCGTGGACCTTGCCCTCCAACCTCGCCATCGCGGTTGATCCGGACGGCGAGTACACGGTGTTCGAGAAGGGCGGCCGGCGTCAGCTGATCGGCGCACGTGCCGCGGCGAACTACCAGAAGGAGCTCGCGGGTGCGACAGCGGTGGGCTCGGTTCGCGGCGCGGTGCTGGTCGGCCGCACCTACGCGCCACTCTTCGACTTCTTCGCCGACGAGCCGAACAGCTTTCGGCTGCTCGCCGCCGACTTCATCAGCGATGACGAGGGCACCGGCGCGGTGCACATGGCCCCGGGCTTCGGCGAAGACGACCAACGGCTGTGCGAAGCCAATGGGAGTCGCGTCGTCGTCCCCGTCGATCAGACCGGCCGCTTCACCGCCGAGGTTCGCGACTGGCAGGGGGTGCAGGTCTTCGACGCCAACCCGCTGATCGTTCGCCGGTTGCGCGAGCTTGATGCCCTGGTCCGCCACGAGACCTACGTGCACAGCTATCCGCATTGTTGGCGCACTGAGACCCCACTCATCTACCGCGCGGTCACCTCCTGGTTCGTCGAGGTCACCAGGATCAGGGAGCGTGCAACCCAGCTCAACCTCGAGATCAACTGGGTGCCGCCGCACGTCCGCGATGGCGCGTTCGGCAAATGGATGGCCAACGCCCGCGACTGGTCCATCAGCCGCAATCGCTTCTGGGGTTCGCCGATCCCCGTCTGGAAGAGCGACGATCCGGCTTATCCACGCGTCGACGTGTACGGGTCGCTGGATGAGATCGAGGGCGACTTCGGCGTGCGCCCCGACGACCTGCTCAGGCCCGGTGTCGATGAGCTCACTCGCCCCAACCCCGACGACCCGACCGGTCGCTCGACCATGCGACGGGTCGAGGAGGTGCTCGACTGCTGGTTCGAGTCTGGCTCCATGCCATATGCGCAGGCGCACTACCCGTTCGAGAACACCGAGTGGTTCCAGTCACATCTGCCCGCCGACTTCGTGGTCGAGTACATCGGCCAGACCCGGGCTTGGTTCTACAACCTGCACGTCCTGGCCACCGCGCTGTTCGACAAGCCGGCCTTCTCCAACTGCGTCGTCCACGGCGTCATCCTCGGCAACGACGGCCAGAAGATGAGCAAACGGCTGCGCAACTACCCCGACCCCGAGGAGATGTTCAACAAGCACGGCGCCGATGCGGTCCGATGGTCCTTGCTCAACTCTCCGGTGTTGCGCGGCCAGGACCTCATCGTCAGCGAGACCGCCATCAGCGAGGGCCTGCGCCAGGTGGTCATCCCACTGTGGAACGCCAACCGGTTCTTCACGGACTACGCCAACATCGACGGCTACCGGGCTGCGGTCCGAACGGACGCCACCGGCGTACTCGACCGCTACATCCTCGCCAAGACCGGGGCGCTCACCGGCAGCGTCATCGACCGCATGGATGCGTACGACCTCGACGGCGCCTGCCGGCTCATACGGACGTTCATCGACGCCCTCAACAACTGGTACATCCGGCGCAGCCGTGAGCGCGTCTGGACAGGTGAGATGAGCGACGATAAGCGCGACTGCTACGACACGCTGTACACGGTGCTGACCACGCTCTGCCAGGTGGCGGCACCGCTCCTGCCGATGATCACCGAGCACGTGTATCGCAACCTCACTGGCGAGCGCAGCGTGCACCTCAGCGACTACCCGCTGCCTGATCAGCTGCCCGCTGATGACGGGCTCATCGCCGCCATGGACCTGGTCAGGGAGGTGTGCTCCGCCGCGCTGTCTGTGCGCCGCGCCGCCGAGCGCCGTGTGCGCCTGCCGCTGCCATCGATCACGGTGGCTGTGGCACAGCCGCAGCTCCTGGAACCGTATCGCGAGCTCATCGCCGATGAGGTGAACGTCAAGCACGTGCAACTCGGCGACGACGTCGACTCCATCGCGCGCCGGGTGCTCGCCGTCAACGCGGCGGTAGTGGGCCCGCGCCTCGGCGCCGCCGCCCCGGCGGTGTTCGCTGCGGCCCGCCGCGGGGACTGGCAGCGCACCGAGGGTGGCGTGGAGCTGGCGGGGCAACGCCTCGGCCCCGACGAGTTCAGCCTGGCGATCCGCGCCCAGGACGAGTCCACGACCCGCGTGCTCGAGAGCGGCAGTGGCGCGGTGCGCGTTGACATCGCGGTCACACCGGCGCTGCAGCGAGAGGGCCTGGCCCGCGACGTGGTGAGGCTCGTGCAATCAGCCAGGCGCGACGCGGGGCTGCATCTCGCCGACCGCATCCGCCTCGTATTGGACCTCCCGGAGGCGCATGCGGCAGCCGTGGCGGAGCACCGTGAGCACGTCGCGTCCGAGACCCTCGCCACAGAGCTCTCGATTGGCGTCCTGCCATCCGGGATGAGCATCCACGAGATTCCCCTGGACGGTGGCGTTGCCCGCGTCGGCCTCACCCGCGTATAGCGCTCACCAGCTCCGGGCCTGCGCGGACGATGCGCTAAACTGGCCCGGCGGCGTGGAGCAGTGGCAGCTCGTCGGGCTCATAACCCGAAGGTCGCCGGTTCGAGTCCGGCCGCCGCAATCTCCCCGATGCGGTGGGAGATCCCTTCCATCTCACAGAGAGGGCGATGCGCCCCTCCCGCAGCACCGGCTGAACCGATGCTGCGCACTCGCCACTCGCGGCGATGAATCGCGGCGTACAACCTTGTCGGCGCCGGCGACTTCACGTCGCCGGAGCCGACGCCTTTTGCATGGGTGTGCGAGGGCGAACCTGTTTCCCTCGATAGAATGCGAGCTCTCAACGGCGGCATAGCTCAGCTGGTAGAGCGCCCGGCTCATACCCGGTATGTCCCTGGTTCGAATCCAGGTGCCGCCACCAACGCCGCTCAGACTGGTGTGTGATGAGCCCGCACGGATCGTCGCTCGAGCCGCGGCAGCGCGGCGCAGCGGTCGGACACCTTCGCCGGGGCGTCGCCGCCGCGCTCGACCGCCGCGGGGTTCTCCGTTCGGGCGAGACGGTGGTGGTCGCCTGCAGTGGCGGACCCGACTCGATGGCCATGCTCGATGCGCTGGCGAGGCTGGCGCCCCCGCGCGGGCTGGTCCTTCACGTGGCTCATGTCGACCATGGTCTGCGCGACGGATCGGCTGCCGAGGCCACCCCGGTCCACGCTGCCGCTGAAGCGCGCGCCCTGCCATTCACCGCGCTGACCGTGTCAGTGGCGACGGACGGCTCGTCCCTTCAGGACCGGGCTCGCGATGCGCGCCATGCCGCCCTCGAGGCGCTCGCGCAGACGCTCGGCGCCACCGCGATCGCCCTGGCACACACCGCCGACGACCAGGCCGAGACAGTGCTGATGCGTGCCCTTGCAGGCGCCACACCACGGGCGCTGGCGGCGATGGGGGAGCGGCAGGGGCGGCTGGCGAGGCCGCTGCTACGCGTCTGGCGGGCGGACGTGGTGGCCTACTGCCACGTGCTGCAACTCGACGTCGTCGACGACCCGAGCAACAGCGACCCGCGCTTCCTGCGCACCCGGGTCCGACAAGAGCTCATTCCAGCGATGGAGCTCGTGTTTCCCGCCGCGAGACGGCGGCTCTGCGTGCTCGCCGACCACCAGCGTCGTCTGCTCGACGGCTGACGGGCAAAGCCGGACGGCCGAAGCTGTTGCGCGGGCACCGCGACGGTGCGTCGACGCATCGTGACGCTGGGAGTTGGAATCAGACCCTCTGGTAGACTGCGAGCGATGCGCAACCCTCGTCGCGGCCTGTACGCCGCTCTGGCAGTGCTGGTCGTCCTGGTGCTTTTTGCGCTCTTCCACGGGGTGCAGGGGAGCACCGCGCAGGCCAAGGATTCCGGTGTCCTCGCCCAGGCCGTGATCAACTGGAAGAACCACTCCAGTGACAAGCTCAACACCATCGATGGCAGTACGGCTCACGTAGCTGTCATTAATGGCGACGGTACTGCAGTCACCTGGTACAACGAGAATAGCGACCAGTACCAGACGACGGTCGGCTCCAGTGCCGAAGCGCTCAAGATCTTCACCGATAATGGCTTCACCAACTTTCGCAACGATTCCAGTGGGAGCAACGTCCTCTTGAGCTTCCTCTTGCCCAACCTCGTGCTCTTCGGGTTGATGGCCCTGTTCCTGCTCTGGATCTTCCGGCAGACGCAGAGCGGCAACAACCAGGCGATGTCCTTCGGCAGAAGCCGGGCCCGGCTTCTCACCGGTGACAAGCCGGCTATCACCTTCGCCGACGTGGCCGGCGTCGAGGAGGCCAAGACCGAGCTGTCGGAGATCGTCGAGTTCCTGAAGTACCCCGACAAGTTCACCGCCGTCGGGGCGCGGATCCCCAAGGGCGTCCTCCTGGTCGGACCTCCCGGCACTGGCAAGACGCTGCTCAGCAAGGCCGTCGCCGGCGAGGCCGGCGTCCCCTTCTTCAGCATCAGCGGTTCCGAGTTCGTCGAGATGTTCGTCGGTGTCGGTGCCAGCCGGGTGCGCGACCTGTTCGACCAGGCCAAGAAGAACGCTCCCTGCATCGTGTTCGTCGACGAGATCGATGCCGTGGGCCGGCAGCGCGGCGCCGGCCTCGGCGGTGGCCACGACGAGCGCGAGCAGACTCTCAACCAACTCCTTGTCGAGATGGACGGCTTCGAGACGGCGACGCATGTCATCGTGATCGCCGCCACCAACCGTCCC
>JANWHI010000047.1 GCA_025450495.1 Candidatus Dormiibacter sp.
GGGCTCGGGCGCGGCGGCAGGCTCGACCACGCCGCCCATCATGACCGCCCCGGTGCCGCCAGCACCTCGATTCGTGTGCCCCGCGCGCCTAGCATGACCGGGCGTGACCGCCACCATCACGGCCCCGCTGGGCGCCGACGAGTTCGAGCGCTACCGGCGCGAGCTCACCGGTTACTGCTACCGCATGCTCGGGTCCTGCTTCGAGGCCGAGGACGCGGTGCAGGAGACCATGGTGCGCGCCTGGCGCTCCTACGACGGCTTCGAGGGTCGCTCGCAGCTGCGCTCGTGGCTCTACCGCATTGCCACCAACGTGTGCCTCGACATGCTCAAGGGTCGCGAGCGTCGCGCGCTGCCCATGGACTTCGGTCCGTCGCAGGAGCCCATCGAAGCCAACCTCAACACCCGCCCCGAGGTCACCTGGATCCACCCGATCCCGGACAGCGCGCTGGCCGCGGAGGCCGACCCGGCCGACGTGGCCGTGGCTCACGAGACGATCAGGCTGGCGTTCGTCGCCGCGCTCCAGCACCTTCCGCCCCGGCAGCGGGCGGTGCTGATCCTGTGCGAGGTGCTGCGCTGGCAGGCCAGCGAGGTGGCGCAGCTGCTGGACACCAGCGTCGCCTCGGTCAACAGCGCGCTGCAGCGAGCCCGCGCGACGCTGCAGGCAAGCGGGCTCACCCCCGACGACACGGCGCCCCCGGCAGACGAGACGCAGCGCGAGCTCCTCGCCTGCTACGTCGAGGCATTCGAGCGCTACGACCTCGACGCCCTCACAGCGTTGATCCAGAAGGACGCGCGGCAATCGATGCCGCCCTACGACATGTGGCTCTCCGGCCGTGATGACGTCCTCACCTGGTGGTTCGGCCCGGGCGCCGGCTGTCGCGGCTCGCGCCTGGTGCCGGCGTCGACGGCGAACGGGACGGTGGCGTTCGGTCAGTACAAGCCGAGTGCCACGGGCAGTGGCTTCGACCCGTGGGCGCTGCAGGTCCTCGAGCTCAGGGACGGTGGCATCGCCGAGTTCACGTTCTTCCTCGACACCCAGCTCCTCTTCCCGCTCTTCGGTCTGCCGGCGCGCCTCGAGTCGTAGCCCGGGTCATTCGGCCAGGACGTCCGCCAGCCCCATGAAGGCGACCAGGTCGCGAAGCTCGGCCGACGCGCCCAGCAGCCTGACCTGGCAGCCGTGCCGGCCGGCGGCGAGCTGGATGCGGGCCAGCGCGTCGACGGTCACCGCATCCGAGCTGACGTCGCAGACGTCACACCAGGCGACGGCTGCCCCGGTCGCCTCGAGCAGGGCGCAGACGCGCTCGCACAGACCGGGGAGATCAGGACGTGCGATCGGGCCCCGGACAGCGAAGCTGATCGTGGTCTTCTGGTTCACCGCTGCGGGTTAAGACCATCTCGCGCGGGGTTAATCATCGGCGGCAGAATCCCCTCCCCCCTGAGACCGGCCAATGCCTTTCGACAGCGGTCGCTCTCTCCCCTCCCCTCAGCTTTTCTCGGGGAGGGGCAGTAATCCCCTCCCCCTGAGACCGGCCAATGCTTTCAGCACCGGCCGCTCTCGCCCCTCCCCTCGGCGCGACTCCGCGCCTGACCGATGAGTCGTGGGGCTTGGCCTCGTCAAAGCCCGTGAACCCGATTGAAGGGAGAGAAGCGGCGTGATGGAGAGGGCCACCGTGGGCGAGCGCGCGAACGCGGCACAGGTCGCTGGCACTATGGTGCCGCGCATGAGCACCACGGCTGACGGCAGCGAGTTTGCCATCCGCGTGGAGGGCCTGCACAAGTCGTTCGGCAAGGTGCACGCGCTGCGTGGCATCGACTTCGTCGTGCCGCGCGGGTCGGTTCTCGGCGTCCTCGGCCCCAACGGTGCGGGCAAGACCACAGCGGTGCGGATCCTGTCGACGCTGCTGCCTCCCGACTCGGGGAGCGCATTCATCGAAGGGCACGACGTGGTGCGTGACGCGGCCGCGGTGCGCCGCGCCATCGCCCTGGCCGGCCAGGCGACCGCCATCCAGATCGAGCTCACCGGACGCGAGAACCTGGAGATCATGGGACGGCTGCGCCACCTCGACCGGCAGGATGTGCGCGTTCGTACCGCGGAGCTGCTGGAGCGGTTCGAGCTCGTCGACGCCGCCGATCGCGCGGCCAAGACGTACTCGGGAGGCATGAAGCGCCGCCTCGACCTCGCTGCCAGCCTGATGGGCGAGCCGTCGGTGCTGTTCCTTGACGAGCCGACCACGGGGCTGGATCCCTACGGCCGGCTGGGGATGTGGGACGTGATCCGCCAGCTGGCCGCGCAGGGCACGACCATCCTGCTGACCACGCAGTACCTCGACGAGGCCGACGAGCTGGCCGACAACATCATCGTCATCGAGCGCGGCCAGGTGATCGCCGAGGGCACGTCGGATCAGCTCAAGGATCGCGTCGGCGGCGACGTGCTCGAGTTCACCGTGGTCGACAGGGCGCTGGTGGAGGCGGCGGTGCAGGCCGTGGCGGGGCTGACCGACGCCGAGCCCCGGGTCGACGCGGAGTCACGCCGGATCGCGCTGCAGGTCGGCAATCGCGGTTCGCACGCGCTGGTCGACGCGGTGCGGCGTCTCGATGCCGCCGGAGTCGAGACCGACGGGCTGGCGTTGCACCGGCCGTCGCTCGACGACGTGTTCCTGGCCGTGACCGGCCACGCCGCCGAGAGCGAGGACGGGGCCACTCGACAGCGCGGTCGCAAGCCCAGCGCACCGGGAGGAGCCTGAAGCCATGGCGACGACGACCGTTCAGCAACCGAGGCCGACCACCGGGCAGCTGGCTCGTTGGGCGGTGAGCGACTCGCTGGTGATGGCCAGGCGCAACCTGCTGGTCTGGCTGCGGGTGCCCGCCTACATCGTGTTCACGGTCGTTCAACCCGTGATCTTCGTGCTGCTCTTCCGCTACGTCTTCGGCGGCGCCATCCAGGTTTCCAACACGGGCGGGTACGTCAACTTCCTGATGCCGGGAATCATCGGCCAGACCGCCGCATTCGCCACCTTCGCCACCGCGATCGCACTGGCGCAGGAGGCCAAGGCGGGCGTCATCGACCGGCTGCGCTCGCTGCCGATGGCGCGCTCCGCGGTGCTCGCGGGACGGCTCATCGCAGACGGCATCCGCATGCTCGTCACCATCCTCGTCATCGTCGCGGTGGGATACGCGGTGGGATTCCGCTTCCAGAACGGGGCACCTGGCGCGGTGGCCATGATCCTCCTGGCCGAGCTGTTCGGCATCACCATCTGCTGCGTCTCCGCGTTCATCGGCCTGGCGATCAAGGACGAGGAGGCGGTGCAGGCCTTCGGCCTGATCTGGCTGTTCCCCCTCACCTTCGTGAGCTCGGCGTTCGTCCCGATCGCAACCATGCCGGGGTGGATGCAGGCATTCGCCAACAACCAACCGGTGACGCTGGTCATCAACTCCATGCGGTCGCTGGCGCTTGGGGGCGCGCAGCAACCGCTGTTTCCCGGCCTGTGGGAGGCGCTGGCCTGGCTGGCAGGCATCCTGATCGTCTTCGCTCCGCTGGCGGTGCGGGCATACCGTCGCGCGTGACCGCCGCCTGAGTCGGCCGTTTACGAGCCGGCGGCGTCGCCGACAAGAAGCTTCTCAGGCTGTATAGCTGTCAAGTTATGGACGGCTGGGCCAGGCGGGTGCTGCGGCCCGGCGCGTCGACGTTGGTCCAGTCGCTGTCCCAGCCCAGGAGGTTGGCCGCGCCGTCATACGTGGTGCTGAAGAAATCGAGGATCGCCTGGCGGGGATCGGCCTGGGCGCGGACGGCGTCGTAGGGCAGGAGGAACTCGCCCATCGCCGCGTTCCACGCGGCCACGTCGGGCCGCACCGGGATCTCCTCGAGGCCCGGAGCTCCCGGGTACGCGTACGCGTAGAACGCAGCGTAGTGAGCACGTTCGTCGCCCGGCCACCAGCCTGCGCAGATCTGCTCGGCGTCCCCGCCGAAGCGCGTGATGACGTCGGCACCGGCGGGTGGCACCAGGCGTTTGCCCGAGAAGCGCGTGAGCGCGAGATCGAAGCTTCCCCAGAAGAAGTGCACCGGCGACGTGCGCCCCCAGAAGCCGGCGTGGTGCTCCTTGGTGACGAGATCCACCATCGAGAGCACGCGATGGAAGCGCGACGCCTGCCCGGCGTCGTACGTCTCGTGGGTGCGGTCATCGGGAAACGGGATCGGGTCGGCAACCTCGGACGGAAGCACGGAGATGGCAACGTCCACGTCGAGGCGCTGCAGCGCGCGCATCACGTCGTGATAGAAATCGGCGACGGGGCCGCCCAGCGGTCGGCGCTCCACGCCACCATCGCTGCTGCGGATCACCAAGACATGATCGACGAGGTCGAGCTCCGCATCGACCGAACGTAAACCGACGGGCATCGTCGATGTGCTCAGCCCGCGCGCGGTCACATACAGGGCAACGTTGGCCCACTCCGGTTCGAATGGGCTGAGCGCCAGGCGCAGCTTGCCGATGACCTGCGCGTACATGTGAAGCGTGTCACGCGTCTCGCGCCACTCGTCGTAGGGAAGGGGCGGCCATTCGCTCGGCATCTCGAGGTCTCCCGACACATACGTTCGCTGCATCCTGACGGTGCCTGACGGCACCCGAGTCACCGCGCTATCGTATCGAGCGCCCGGATGAAGCTCATGGGGGGATCGACCATGGCCTGGAAGCTCGACGGCACCTACTTCGAGAACTGCAATTGTGAATGGGTCTGCCCGTGCACGGTGAGCAGCCTGGTGGCCCCAGCCACCCAGGAGCGCTGCCAGGTGGTCCTGGTCTACCACGTCGGGGCGGGCGAGATCGAGGGCACCGACGTCGGCGGTCTGACCGTGGCGGTGGTCGCCGACACGCCGCGCCAGATGACCGACGGCGGCTGGAACCTCGGCCTGATCGTCGACGACAAAGCCTCGCAGGACCAGGCTGACCGCCTGGCCGCAGTGTTCTCGGGCCAGAAGGGAGGCCCGATGGCGGCCCTGGGCCCGCTGGTCGGCAAGGTGCTCGGCGTTGAGCGGGCCACCATGGAGTACAGCGACCAGGGGTTGCGGCACTCCGTCCGGATCGGGGAGTCGGTCCGCATCGAGGTCGAGGACTTCGTTCCCCCCGGCCTCGGCGGGGACACTCCAAGCCGGCTGGTCGGCGTCTTCCACCCGTCGAACACCACGCTGACCATCGCCAAGCCGGTCAGCTCGCAGATCAGCGCCTTCGGGATGGAGTTCCACAAC
>JANWHI010000048.1 GCA_025450495.1 Candidatus Dormiibacter sp.
CCAGAGTAGCCAACGCTGCGTGGGCGGCGTGGACGCCGATCAACGCGGCCGCCATCGCCGTCCACAGCGTCGGAGGCGCCATGCTGGTTGCGAACAACAAGGGGAGACTCGCCGGTCAGCGCGGTGTCCTGGCATGGACCATCGGCAAGGGCGCGCTGACCCTATGTGCTCTGGGCGCGACCGGCTATTCGCGCATCCTCGGGCAGAAAATCATGAACGCTGGGGATGTACCGGTCGAGGATGGTGTCACCCCAGCCTACGAGTCTCCCCCAGAGGTCGCGATCGCACAGCGCCAGCTGAAGGTGCTCCAGTACGCGATTCCCGCACTCACGGGGAGCATCCTGATCGCCAGCGCCCGCATGGGCGAGCAGCAGCGCCCCGCATCGGTCGCTCAGGGCCTGCTCAAGCGGCTGGTACCGGCTACTCAGGCCGCCTGAGTCGGGCACGCCATGCACGCCATCGTGATCCCTGCGGCAAGTGAACCGCCCCGGGTAAGTTGGAGACTCGATTCCTTGGGGTGGTGGCTCAGCGATGCTGACGAGCATGAGGCCACCGCCCCCCAGTCTGACCCCTAAGTGACCGCAAGGTTGTAAGGGTTCGCGTCCCTTCCTGGGCACCATCCGGGGGCGGGGTCGGTGGCCCGCGGCGGTGCTACCCTCGCGCCGATGGAGGTCGTCGCGGGCAGGTTGCGCCGTCCACGTCGCCTCGCCGCCGTCACCGTGCTCGTCGTGACCTGTTCGGCGTGCGGTGCGGCAGGGGTTCCCGCCTCACCGCCTGGCTCGCTCGCATCCCCACGACTGGCATCGGGGTCACCCGCGCCGGCGCCGCCGCCATCGCAACGCGTTGCTGTCGCAGTCATCGTCATGGAGAACCAGGGCTATGACCAGGCAGCGGGACTGCCCTACATCCACACGCTCGCCTCAGTCGGCGCGACGCTGACGAATTACCATGCCAGCTCGCACCCGAGTCTCCCCAACTACCTGGCCCTCACCTCCGGCACGACCTGGGGGATCACTGACGACGGCTACCACGTCCTGCCGCCGCAAGACGTCGGCGACCAGTTGACCGCAGCTGCGATTCCGTGGCGCGCGTACATGGAGGGCATGGGCTCGAGCTGCCGAGCCAACGGCGGCGGATACGCGGTCAAGCACGATCCCTTCGCCTACTACGGCGGTCGGTGCCCGTCGTCGGTTGTGCCATTCTCCGAGCTGACGACCGACCTGTCTCGCCCTGCGCCACCGCGTTTCATGTGGATCTCGCCAAACCTCTGCCACGACATGCACGGCTGTCCGCCGGCTTTTGGCGACGCCTGGTTGCGGAGCACCGTGCCGGCGATCCTTGGCTCTCCGGCGATGAGCAACGGGGTCCTGTTCATCACCTGGGACGAGGATGACGGCGGCGGTGGCAACCACGTGCTCACCCTGGTTCTCGGGTCCAAACGTCCCCTGACCCCGGCGCACCCCTATTCGCACCCGTCGCTGCTGGCCTCCGTCCAAGACCTCCTGGGCCTGCCGCGACTGCCCGCGACGGCCGGCATCGCCGCGATCACGATGCAGTGATGGGCGGGGCGGCACCGACCCCAGGCGTCGCTGTCGTCACCGGTGCCGGGCGCGGCATCGGGCGGGCGGTCGCACTGCGGCTCGCGGCAACGCACGTTGTGCTCGGGGTGGCTCGTACCGAGTCGGAGCTCGCTGAGACCGCTGACGGACAGTCGCGCATCCACCCCCTGTCGCTCGACATCGCGGGCCCGGATGCGGCGGTGCGCATCGCCGCCGCCGCCGCCGAACACGGCCGGTTGTCGGTATGGGTCAACAACGCAGCGACGCTCGAGAAACGCCCACTCCACGAGATCACGGATGCGGAATGGCGACGGGTTCTCGCCGTCAACCTCGATGCCGTCTTCGCGTGCTGCCGCGAGGCGACGCTGCGCATGCGTGAGACCGGTGGCGGAGTGATCGTCAACATCGCCTCACTCTCGGGCGTCGCCGGCGTCGAGAAGTTCCCCGGGCTGGCCTCGTACAACGTGTCGAAGGCCGGAGTCATCGCGCTCACCGAGGCGGTGGCGCTCGAGGGTCGCGAGCACGGGGTCCGCTGCGTCTGCATCAGCCCGGGCGCCGTCGACACGCAGTTGCTGCGACGCGCGGCGCCGCACCTGCGCGCCGGCATGACGCCGGACGATGTCGCCGCGATCGTCGAGTTCCTGGTGAGCGATGCGGGAGCGCCGCTCTCCGGCACCAACATTCCCATCCACAGCAACCGTTGACAGAGCGCACCTTCACGCCGAGCGCCCCGGCGCGGGGTGCGGTGGCATAGTGGAGCGATGGCCGAGCCAACTCCGCTCCCGATCCGCGGGCCAGGCGATCAGCCTACGTCCCGACGAGACGGGGCTGCCGAGGATCCCGTCGCGCCGCTGATCGAGCGGCTGATCGGCGAGCTCGGCGAGGACACCGAACGTGAGGGCCTGCTGCACACCCCGGACCGGGTGGCCCGCAGCCTGCGGTTCCTGCTCAGCGGCTATGAGCTCAACGTCGCCGACGTCATCAACGGTGCAGTGTTCGCCGAGGCCTACGAGGAGATGGTGCTGGTCCGCGACATCGAGGTCTACTCGCTCTGTGAGCATCACCTGCTGCCCTTCTTCGGGAAGGCACACATCGCCTACCTGCCGCGCGGGCGCATCCTTGGGCTCAGCAAGCTTCCGCGCATCGTCGAGATCTTCGCCCGCCGTCTCCAGGTCCAGGAGCGCCTGACCACGCAGATCGCGACCGCCCTCGACGAGGCTCTCGACCCCTACGGCACCGCGGTGGTCATCGAGGCCTCACACCTGTGCATGATGATGCGCGGCGTCGAGAAGCAGAACAGCCGCGCGGTGACCTCGGCGCTCACCGGCGCTTTCCAGAACGACCCCAAGTGCCGCGGAGAGTTCCTCGACCTCCTGGGGCGCACCTGAGCAGCCTCAGCGCACCCCCACGACGGCAACCTCGAGGAGCATGAGCAGGCCGCCGGCCACGAAGAGCGCGATGCCCAGCGCCAGGTGCACCCAGCGGATTGGCGGATCGCGGCGCCGTCTGGCCCTGCTCACCACCGTCACCCCGGCGAGGCCGAGCCCGGCAGCGATGAGGATGGTGGCCGGGACGCCGAGCAGGCTGCTGAGCAGGTCGTGCACCGGCGCAGTCTAGAGATGCTCCTCCGGATGGCCGTCGTCTTGGCGGCTCTACGATGGCGCCATGCCGGCGACCGCTCTCAGCACAGCCTCCAACGAAACCCTCGCGGGATTGATCGCCGCGCAGGGTGCGCAGCCGTTTCGAGTCGCGCAGCTGCGCCGCGCCACCTGGCAGCCGTTCGTCGCCGGTCTGCACGACATCCGGCAGTTTCCCGCGGCGCTGTGCGATGCGCTCGCCGACGACCTGCAGTTCTCCACGACGGCGGTGGCGACCGAGAGCGACGCCGATGCGGGGCTGACGATCAAGCTGCTCTGCCGCCTGGGCGACGGCCAGACCGTCGAGACGGTGGCCATGGAAACGCCCGCCCGGCGGCGTTCGCGCCGGCGCGCCACCGTCTGCGTCAGCACCCAGGTGGGCTGCGCCGTCGGCTGCCCGTTCTGCGCCACCGGGCGCATGGGTCTGCGCCGGTCGTGCACGCCGGCTGAGGTGGTCGACCAGGTGCGCGCGGCCGCAGCCGCTCTGCATCGCCGCGGGCTGGGGCCGGTGACCCACGTGGTGTACATGGGCATGGGCGAGCCGCTGGCGGCCTACGAGACCACGGTGGCCTCGCTGCGCGTGCTGACCGGCGAGGCAGGCATCAGCGCGCGGCGGATCACCGTGTCGACCAGCGGTGTCGTGCCCGCCATTCACCGGCTCGCCGGCGAGGGGATCGCGTGCACGCTCGCCATCTCGCTGCACGCAGCGACCGACGAGCTGCGCGATCGGCTGGTGCCGCTCAACCGCGCGCATCCCATCGCCAGCCTGGTGGACGCGGGAACCGCTTATGCGCGGCGCACCGGCCGGCGGCTCAGCTTCGAGTGGTGTCTGATCGGCGGCGTCAACGATTCAGCGGAGCAGGCCCGCGGCCTGGCGGAGCTGGCTCGTCGCGCCCGTGCTCATGTCAACCTGATCCCGATGAACCACATCGATGGAAGTCCCTGGGGGCCGCCCGACCGTCGCGGTGAGCTGGCCTTCCTGGCCGAGCTCGACGGCACCGCCGTCACGGTGCGCGACACCAGGGGTGGCGACACCGACGCCGCGTGCGGCCAGCTGCGGGCCGAGCTCGAACAGCGCCGCATGCTTCGCGCCGACGGCAGCCTGTCGCCGCCGCAGCGCGTCCCGGCCGTCTGAGCGCGGCGGAGCACGTGGTGCGCCGGGACGACGCCGCCTGCATGGACCTCGCCCTGGCTCAAGCCGCCCTGGCTGACCATGCCACCAGTCCGAACCCGATGGTGGGCGCGGTGGTCGCGCGCGATGGCGAGGTGCTCGCCGCCGCCCACCATCGGCGAGCCGGCGAGCCGCACGCCGAGGCCAACGCCCTCGCCGCGGCCGGCGAGGCGGCCCGCGGAGCTGACCTCTTCCTGACCCTGGAGCCCTGCACCGTCCATGGCCGCACCCCACCCTGTGTCGATGCGGTCATCGCCGCCGGCCCCCGCCGGGTGGTGGTGGCGATGCTCGATCCCAACCCCGCTGTGTGCGGTCGCGGCGTGGCGGTGCTGGAGGCGGCGGGGATCATGGTGGATGTCGGCGTGCGGGGCGACGAGGCTCTGCGGCTGAACCGCTTCTACGTGACGCACATGCGCACCGGGCTGCCCTTCGTCACCGCCAAGTTCGCCGCTTCGCTGGACGGGCGCATCGCCACCCGTACCGGCGAGTCGCGCTGGATCAGCTCGGAGCCGTCGCGCCGGCTGGCCCACGAGCTCCGCCAGCGCCACGACGCCGTCCTGGTCGGCGCCGGCACCGTGCTCACGGACGACCCGGAGCTCTCGGCCCGCCTCGACGGCGCCGTCCGCCAGCCGCTGCGCGTGGTGGCGGACAGCACCCTGCGCATCCCGGCGACGGCGAGGCTCCTGCGCTCGGCCGGCGGTGGGGTGGTGATCGCGACCACGGCGGCGGCTCCCCGCGACCGAGTGGCCGCCCTCGAACAGGCCGGTGCCGAGGTGCTCGTTCTCCCCGGCGCCGGCGGCCGCGTCGACCTGGCGGCGCTGCTGCGCACCCTTGGCGAGCGGGATGTTCTCAGCGTTCTCGCCGAGGGCGGCGCCGAGCTGCTCGGCGCTCTCCTCGATCGGCGAGCGATCGACGCGGTTGTCGCGATCCTCGCGCCGCGCCTGATCGGCGGGTCGGCGGCACCCCCAGCGATCGGCGGCCACGGGGTGGACCACCTCGCCGATGCCCTCGAGCTGCTTGACATCGAGGTGAAGCGCGTGGGCGGCGATGTGATCGTGACCGGGTACTGTGTGCGTTAGATGTTCAGTGGGATCGTCGAGGAGCTCGGCCGCTTCGACGGCGTCGATGCCGGCCGGGTCCGCATCGACTGCGGCGAGGTGCTCCGCGGCGCCCGCCGAGGCGACAGCATCGCCGTCAGCGGCTGCTGCCTCACCCTGACCGACTTCATCAGCGGCGGGTTTGTCGCGGATGTCATGCCCGAGACCCTCGGGCGAACCACGCTCGGCTCACTGCGCCCCGGCGACCCTGTCAACCTCGAGGCCGCGATGCGCCACGATGGCCGGGTCGGCGGCCACCTGGTCACCGGTCACGTCGACGGCGTGGGGACTGTGACCGGCACTCGCGCTGACGGCAACGCGACCTGGGTGACAGTCGCGCCGCCGGCGCCGCTGATGACATTGATCGTCGAGAAGGGCTGTGTGGCCATCGACGGGGTCAGCCTCACCGTGGTCGACGTCGGTGACGCTGCCTTCACCGTCTCGCTGATCCCCTTCACGCGCGAGCGCACCACCGCCGGCACCTGGGCGGCGGGGAGGGGCGTCAACCTCGAGGCCGACCTGGTGGCGAAGTACGTGCAGCGTGGCATCGCCGCGCAGCTGCGAGAGGCCAGGTCGGTCGTGCTCGCCAGGCAGGCCTGACGTGCCGCTGTGCCGCCCCGAGGAGGCAGTCGAGGACATCAACGAGGGCCGCTTCGTGATCATCGTCGACGACGAGGACCGCGAGAACGAGGGCGACCTCGCGATCGCCGCCGACAGGGTCACGCCGGAGGCGGTCAACTTCATGGCCACCCACGCACGCGGCCTGGTGTGCGTGGCCTGTGAGGGATGGCGCCTCGACGAGCTCGGTCTTTCAGCCATGGTTGACAACAACACATCGCAGTTCGGCACAGCCTTCACCGTCAGCATCGATGCCGTCGGGCGCGGCGTGACCACCGGGATCTCCGCGTTCGACCGGGCGACGACCATCCGCCTGCTCTGCGACGAGCACGCCCGCCCGGTCGACTTCGCCAAACCGGGACACACCTTTCCCCTCCGCGCGGCGACCGGGGGCGTGCTCGAGCGCGCCGGCCAGACCGAGGCGATCGTCGACCTCTGCAAGGCCGCCGGTCGATTCCCGGCAGGCGTGATCTGCGAGATCATGCGCGAGGACGGCAGCATGGCGCGGCGAGTTGATCTCGACAATTTCGCGGCCGAGCACGGGCTGCACGTCGTTGCCATCAGCGACCTCATCGCCTACCGCCGGCGCAGCGAGCGGTTGGTCGTGCGCGGCGCGACCACTTCCCTGCCGATCGACGACGGGGTGGTCACCATCCACGCCTACGAGGACGTCATCACCGGAGCCACCCACGTGGCCCTCTGCTGGGGCAACATCGCCGACGGGGAACCCGTGCTGGTGCGCGTGCACAGCGAATGCCTGACCGGGGACGTCTTCGGCTCGCAGCGCTGCGACTGCCGAGCCCAGCTGGAGCGGGCGATGACCATCATCGGCGAAGCCGGTCGCGGCGTCCTGGTTTACCTGCGCCAGGAGGGGAGGGGCATCGGCCTGATGGACAAGCTCCGCGCCTACGCCCTCCAGGACCGCGGGCTGGACACCGTCGAGGCCAACCAGCACCTTGGCCTGCCGGTCGACAAGCGCGACTACGGCATCGGGCAGCAGATCCTGGCCGACCTCGGCGTCCAGCGCATGCGCGTGCTCACCAACAACCAGCACAAGTACTACGGCCTCTCCGGGTACGGACTCGAGCTCGTCGACCTGGTGCCGCTCGTGGTGCCGTCCACCGCCCACAACCGCCGCTACCTCGAGGCCAAGCGCACCAAGATGGGGCACCTGCTTGACAGCCAGGTGTTGGACGCGGGCTGACCGGGATCTGCCCCGGCCCGGACAGAAGGCGTGGCCTGCGCCACCCGCATGAAATATCTGGGACCATGTTGGCGTGGACGTGCATACCGGCAAGCTCGATGCCACGGGGATGCGCTTTGGCATCGTGGTCGGGCGCTTCAATGACATCGTGTCGCAGCGGCTGCTCGAGGGCGCGGTCGACACCCTGGTCCGCCACGGCGCGCGCGACGCCGACCTGGTGGTTGCCTGGGTGCCGGGCTCGTTCGAGGTCCCGGTGGCGGCGCGGGAGCTCGCCGAGCACGGCAACGTCGACGCGGTGATCTGTCTCGGCGTGGTGATCCGTGGCGAGACCACCCACTTCGACCTGGTCGCAGCCGAGGCCGCCCGCGGCGTCGGCGCAGTCCATACCGCCACGGGCATCCCGGCGAGCTTCGGCGTGGTCACGGCCGAGAACCTCGAGCAGGCGCTGGCCCGCGCCGGGGGCAAGGCCGGCAACAAGGGTGCCGACGCGGCGCTGGCTGCTGTCGAGATGGTGAGCCTGCTGCGCGCCATCCGCCGTCCGCGACCGGCGGCCCGGCGCACCGCCGCCTCCTGACGGACTCGCGCCGCCGGATGCGGATCGTCTCTCTTCTGCCCAGCGCCACCGAGCTTCTCTTTGCGATCGGCGCGGGAGACGAGGTGGTGGCGGTGACCCATGAGTGCGATCACCCGGAGGCGGTGCGCGCGCTCCCCGCCGTCACCGCCAACGTTCTCGACCACCAGGGCCGGGCACCGGCGAGCATCGATCGCCACCTCAACCAGGCCAGGCATGACGGATCGAGCATCTATGCCCTGGACGAGGACGCCCTGGCCAGGCTGCGACCCGACCTCATCGTCACCCAGGAGCTCTGCGATGTCTGCGCGGTGGCCTACCGGGACGTCACCGCGGCGGTACGCCGGCTGCCCGGGTCCGTCGACGTCCTCTCGCTGGAGCCGAGCTCTCTGCGCGACATCGTGGCGACGGTGACCACGCTCGGCGACGTGACCGGCCACGTGGCCGGGGCCACAGCGCTTGCCGGCTCGATGAGCGAGCGGATCGCCGCGGTCGCACAGCGCCCGCGACCGCATCCCGAGCCGGTGGTGGCGTGCGTGGAGTGGACGGATCCGATCATGGCCGGTGGGCACTGGGTGCCTGAGATGGTTCGCCTCGCCGGCGGCGGCGATGCACTCGGGCACGAAGGTGAACCCTCACGGTACGTCGACTGGGACGCGGTCATGCAGGCGCGCCCCGAGGTGATGGTGCTGATGCCCTGCGGTTTCGGGCTCGACCGCACGCTCGAGCTTGCACCGGAGATGACCGAACGGCCCGGCTTCGGCGATCTCCCTTGCGCGCGACATGGCCGGGTGGCTGCGGTCGACGGCTCCTCGTTCTTCAACCGCCCGGGCCCGCGGATCGTCGACGGGTTGGAGATCCTGGCCGCGATCCTCCGCGGCCAACCGGGCTCGCCGTTGCCTCGCGGGGCAGCCTGGATGCCGCTTGGCTAGCGTGCGGCCTTGGCCTGGGTGCGGATGCACCGCGTGCAGATCTTGGCCCTCACCAGCCGGCCGGCGCGAAGGACGTGCTGCGACTGCAGGTTGGGCATGAAGCGCCGCCGGGTGTGGCGCTTGGAATGGCTCACATTGTTGCCCGTCATTGGGCCCTTTCCGCAGACGTCGCAGCGCTGAGACATGGTCTGGTGATCTTTCCCGAGAACCACCCACCGCCGAGAGCGGGGGTGCGGCGTACTAGAATTGCGCCCCGCCACGCACGTGGCCTTGGCGCGCCCCGGACAACACCCGGGCGGTCGCCGAGGATAACACACGGCCGCAGAGCGGCTTATGGGATCCGACGTGACGAGCAAGACCAAGGCCCCGCACGCCCTGACCCGCACCGAGAGCCTCGGCCGGATCGAGGTGTCACCGCGTGTTGTCGCGTCGATCGTCGGCCACGCCGCCAATGAGTGCTACGGCGTGGTCGGCATGGCGGCGCGGGGATTGCGCGACGGCATCGCCGAACGCCTCAACCGTGAAAACGTCCATCGGGGCGTCGAGATCGAGGTGCGCGAGGGTGGCATCCTCATCGAGCTCTACATCATCGCCCAGTACGGGACGCGCATCAGCGAGGTCGCGCACAACCTGATGAGCGTGGTGCGCTACGCAGTCGAGAAGTCGCTGGGACTGCCCGTCCTGGCGGTCAATGTCAATGTGCAGGGCATCCACCTGGAGTCAGACGATGCCCGGGGCTGAGGCGGGTTCCAAGCTCACCGTGTTGCGCGAGCCACTCCTTCAGGTCGACGGTGAGCAGGTGCTCGCCGGGTTTCGCTCGGCGCTGGCCTGGCTGCAGACCAACCAGGAGGAGATCAACGACCTCAACGTGTTTCCTGTCCCCGACGGCGACACAGGTTCGAACATGTATCTCACCCTGCGCTCGGCGGTGGAGGAGGCGCAGGCCGCCTCCCCTGCTGCATCGGCGTCGGCGGTGCTCGCCGCGGCGGCACACGGATCGCTGCTGGGGGCGCGGGGCAACAGCGGCGTGATCCTGTCGCAGGTCCTACGCGGGCTCGCCCAGGGCGTCGGCGGACAGGCGAGCCTCGACGCGTCCGGCTGGGCACGGGGGCTGCGAGAGGCGAGGACGGTGGCCTACAAGGCGGTCATGAAGCCCACCGAGGGCACCATCCTGACGGTGGTGCGGGAGGCTGCCGAAGCGGCCACCAAGGCAGCCGAGGAGAGTGCGGACATCGTCACCGTGCTGGAGCACGCGGTCCGCGCCAGCCACGCCGCCGTCGAGCGCACCACCGAGCAGCTCCAGGTGCTCAGGGACGCGGGTGTCGTCGACGCCGGCGGGTTCGGGTTCGCGGTCATCCTCGAAGGGCTGAGCCGCTCCATCGCGGATCCTCAGGCAGCCCAGTCGCCGCCGCTGGGCCCACGCCGGCGCTCCGGTGAGGGGCGGGTCCAGCTCCCCTTCGCCGAGGACGCACCACGGCCGGCCAAGCGCCCCGCACTGCGGCGCGGCGCGGCAGCCGTCGCCATGAAGGAAGAGGGATGGGGTTACTGCACGGAGTTCCTCATCCACGGACCAGGGCTGAGCGTCGACACCCTCCGCGACGAGCTGGCTGCGCTCGGCCAGTCCGCGCTCGTCGTCGGCGACGCCGCGCTGGTACGCGTGCACATCCACACCGCAGAGCCGGCGCCGCTGATCGCGACGGCGTCGCGGCGAGGCCGGCTCAGCAAGCTCAAGGTCGAGGACATGTCGGCGCAACACCATGAGGTTCTCGAGCGTGCCGATACCGACGAGGACGCTCGTGGGACGGCGGCACCGCCGGCCACGGACGCGCCGCGCAAACCGCTCGGTGTTGTCTCCGTCGCAGCCGGCGAGGGTTTCCGAGACATCCTTGCCAGCCTCGGTGCCGACAGCATCGTCGAGGGCGGCCAGACCATGAACCCATCCATCGAGGACCTGATCAAGGGGGTGCGGTCGGCGCACGCCGACGCGGTCGTGCTGCTGCCCAACAACGGCAACGTCATCCTCACCGCCCAGCAGGTGAACGGTATCGTCGACGACATCGACGTGCGCGTGGTTCCCACGCGCAACCTTCCCCAGGGCATCAGCGCTCTGCTCGCGCTCGAGCCCGACGCCAGCCTCGACGCCAACAGCTCGCGCATGGCGAGCGCCATCGCGCACGTGCATGCCCTCGAGGTGACCCGCGCCGTCCGCAACAGCAGCGCAGGTGGCCACCGCATCAAGGCCGGTGACGCGCTCGGCATCCTCGACGAGCAGATCACCGAAGTCGGAGCCGACGAGCGCAGCGTCATCGAGGCCGTCCTGCACGGCCTGGCCAGGGCGCCCGAGCTGGTCACCGTGTACCGAGGCGGCAAGGTCGATGCGGCGGACGCGGAGGCTCTCGTCGGCGGACTGCGCGGCGACTTCCCGGCCACTGAGTTCGAGCTGCACGCGGGCGGCCAGGAGCACTACGCGTACGTCCTCTCCCTGGAGTGACCGTGTGATCAGGGTCGTCACGGACTCGACGTCGGATATCCTTCCGGCCGCGGCAGCACGCCTTGGCGTCGATGTCGTGCCGCTCACCGTGCGCTTCGGCGACGAGCAGTTCCGCGACGGCGTCGACCTCAGCCCCGAACAGTTCTACAGACGCCTCCCCAACACTCAGGTGCAGCCGACCACGTCGCAGCCGACCCCGGAGCAGTTCGCCGAGGTGTACCGCAGATATGTCGGCGCCGGAGATTCGGTCGTTTCCGTCCACATCTCGGGGAAGCTGAGCGGCACCCTCCAGTCGGCGAGCCTCGCCGCCCAGGAGTTCGCCAACGGGGCTGTCCGGGTGGTCGACTCGACGACTGTGAGCGCGGGCATCCAGATCCTTGTGCGCGGTGCGCTCGCCGACATCGCCGCGGGCGCCGGCCAGGACGTGGTGGTCGAGCGCATGGAGGAGCGGCGCGGGCGCGTCGGCGTCTACGTGCTGCTCGACACGCTCACCTACCTGCAGCGAGGTGGCCGGGTCGGTCGTGCCCAGGGGCTTCTCGGCGGGGTGCTCAACGTCAAGCCGCTGCTGCGCGTGGCCGAGGGTGAGGTGCAGCCCGAGGCCCGGGTGCGCAGCCGCCAGCAGGGCATCGCCAAGCTGGTCGAGATTGCCGCGGCGCAGCGACCGCTCGAGGCGCTTGGGGTCTTCCACTGCGGCGCCCCCGAGCTGGTCGGCCTCGTCGAACCCCGGCTGCGCGCCGACCATCCCGGCGTCGCGATCTTCGACGGGCAGCTCGGCGCCGTGGTCGGGACGTACAGCGGTCCGGGCGGTGTCGGCATCGCGCTCCTGCGCACCAGCTGACCGGCGGCGTTCTCCCCCGAGCCCGGCCGTGCCGCCGGACGGCGCGCTGTTCGCGGCTATAGTCGAAGGCCGATGGCATCCGCAACCCGGCCGGTGGCGCTGCGACTGATTACCACGTCAACGCCGGTGAGTGCCCTCTCCGGGGTGGGCCCGGAGAAGCGCAACGCACTCGACAAGCTTGGCATCAGCACCGTGCGCGACCTGCTGTACCACCTGCCGCGCCGTCACGAGGACAGCCGGCAGGTCACCCCGCTGGCGGAGCTGCGTGCCGGCGAGGTACAGACGTCGCACGTGAGGGTGCGCAGCGCCACCAGGTACGTGACGTCCAAGAAGAAGATAGAGATCGTCGAGGCGTCGCTGACCGACGACAGCGGCGTTGTGGTCACCGCCGTGTGGTTCAAGCAGGGCTTCCTGCTCAAGCAGCTCGCCAGCAGACCGGAGCTCATGGTCCACGGCAAGGTGCACAGCTCCCGCACGGGTCTCGTCTACCAAAATCCCAAGTTCGAGCCTGTGCGACTGGGCCAACGACACGTGGGGCTGCTCGCGCCCGTCTACCCGGAGTCGGGCAAGCTGACGTCGCGCTTCCTGCGCTCACAGATCGAACCCCTGCTGACCCTCGCGGACGCCCTCCCGGACCGCTTGCCGCCAGCGGTGCGGGAGGCCGAGGGGCTGATGCCCATCGCCCGCGCCCTGCACCAGGCGCATTTCCCTGAGAACGACGAGCTGGCCGCGCGGGCCCGCGAACGCATCGCCTTCGAGGAGATGTTCCTCCTTCAACTGGCCGCTCAGCGTGCCCGACGCCGCCGGCTGCGCAGCACCGGTGTGGTGATCCCATACGACGTTGCCACGGCCCGCGCCTTCGCG
This sequence comes from Candidatus Dormiibacter sp., assembly GCA_025450495.1. The sequence goes on from JANWHI010000048.1 coordinate 12,983, forward strand.
CAGTCGTTGCCGTTTCAGCTCACCAACGGGCAACGCAGAGCGGCGCACGAGATCCTCACCGACATGGCCGAGAGCGGTCCGATGAGTCGCCTCCTCCAGGGCGACGTCGGCAGCGGCAAGACGGCCGTGGCCGCGATGGCCGCGCTGATGACCCACCGGGCTGGCCTGCAGGCGGCGGTGATGGCTCCGACAGAGATCCTCGCCCGCCAGCATCAGGCAACCCTCACCGAGCTGCTCACCCCCCACGACCTGGCCCCGCGTCTGTTGGTCGGAAGCACACCGGTGCGCGCTCGTCGCGAGATCCTCGAGGCCATGGCCAACGGTCGCGAGTCGCTCCTGGTCGGGACGCACGCGCTGATTGAGGACGACGTCGTGTTCAGCAGCCTCGGCCTTGCCGTCGTCGACGAGCAACATCGCTTCGGGGTGGCCCAACGCCAACGGTTGCGGCGCAAGAGCGACCTGATGCCCAACTTCCTGGCGATGACCGCGACCCCGATCCCGCGATCGCTGTCGCTGACCGCATACGGCGACGTCAACGTCAGCGAGCTGCGCGAGATGCCCCCCGGGCGACAGGCCGTGGCGACGCGCGTGGTGCCACCGCACCAGCGGGCGGAAGCGTATGCCTTCATCCGCGACCAGGTCGGCCTCGGCCGGCAGGCGTTCGTGATCTGTCCGCTCATCGAGGAGAGCGACAAGCTCGGCGTGCGCAGCGCCACCGCTGAGTACGAGCGGCTGAGGCGCGAGGTCTTCTCGGACCTGCGCGTGGCGTTGCTGCACGGCCGCCTGCCCGCGCGCGACAAGGAGGAACGGATGGCCGCGTTCGCCCAAGGGGCTGTCGACATCCTGGTCGCCACCAGCGTCGTCGAGGTGGGCGTCGACGTCCCCAACGCCACCATCGTGGTCATCGAGGGCGCCGAGCGCTTCGGCCTTGCCCAGCTGCACCAGTTCCGCGGCCGGGTCGGCCGTGGTGAGCATCGCTCGTTCTGCCTGCTCTTCCAGGGCAGCATCGACGAGGAGGGCTCGCATCGTCTCGACACGGTGGCGTCGACGCACGACGGCTTCGCGCTGGCCGAGGCCGACCTGCGCCTGCGCGGGCCCGGCGACGTGGCCGGGCTGCGCCAGCACGGCCTCCCCGAGATGCTGGCGGCCGATCTTCTCGACGTCGCCATGCTCCAACGCGCGCGGGCCGCCGCCCAGCGGTGGCTGGACGAGGATCCCGATCTCACCGCGCACGAGCCGCTGCGCGAGGCGATGCACGGCTACAGCGCCGTCTTCGACCTCGACTGAGTCGAGTCATGCCCGGCATGGCCCAGACGAGGATCACCGGGGGGCGGTGGCGGGGACGCCTGGTGGCCACGCCGCGCGAACAGCTGCTGCGCCCCACCCGCGCTGTGGTCCGCGAGGCGCTGTTCAACATTCTGGGCGACGAGATCGCCGGCGCGACCATGTTGGACCTCTATGCGGGTGCAGGCACCGTGGGCTTCGAGGCACTGTCACGCGGAGCCGCGCGAGTCACGTTCGTCGACCGCGACGAGAGAGCCCTGGCGCTCATCCGGGCGACCGCTGCGCACCTCGGTTGCCTGCCCAGCTGCGGTCTCGTCCGCGCCGACGCGGTCCCCTGGGTGCGATCGCACCCGCGCCAGCTCGCCGACGCCGCCGTGGTCTTCATCGACGCGCCCTACCGGGACGCATCGGTGGTCGACGTGCTCGACAGCCTCGGCCATGCTCCACCACGGCTGGTGGTGTGCGAACATCACCGCGCCCGCTCGCTGCCCGAACGCATCGGCGGCCTCGCCGTGGCCCGCCGCGCCCGGTACGGCATCACGGATTTGAGCATCCTGCGACCGGCCGACATGGAGGTGGGCGAACGGTGAGCGAACGGATCGCGCTGTACCCGGGGAGCTTCGACCCGATGACACGCGGACATCTGGACATCCTCGACCGCGCCGGCCTGATCTTCGACCGTGTGGTCATCGCGGTGCTCGAGAATCCCGCCAAGTCGCCGCTGTTCACCACTGAGGAACGCGTCGAGCTGATCCGCACCTCCATCGACGGAGGCGGTCGCGTCGAGGTGGGCACCTTCAGCGGGCTCACCGTCGACTACGCCCGTGACGTGGGGGCGATCGCCATCGTGCGCGGGCTGCGGGTCACCAGCGACTTCGAGAACGAGTTCCAGATGACGCTGATGAACCGGCGGCTGAACCCGGACATCCACACCGTTTTCCTGATGACGTCGTTCAGCAACGTCTTCATCTCCTCGTCGATCATCAAGGAGGTGTTCCGCCTCGGTGGCACAATCGACGATGCCGTGCCTCCGGCCTGCGCCGCGGCGTTGCGGCGCAAGTTTCCCCAGGACGAACAGAGTTGAGCCAGACGACCCCCCCCGCCGGCGATGAGCTGGGCACCGTGGTCGACATCGTCGACACCCTCGAGGAGCTGGTGGGTGGCGCACGCCGGCTGCCGTTCACGCCCAGCGTGGTGGTCAACGAGGACGAGATCCTGGAGCTTGTCGACCGCATCCGGGTGGCGCTTCCCGACGACCTGATCACCGCCCGGCACACCCTGGACGAGCGCGACGAGATGCTCGAGCGCACCACCCGGGAGGCGGCCGAGGTCAACGCGCGGGCGGAGGAGGAGGCCACCCGGCTGGTCAGCGAGGCGAAGGCCCAGGCCGCCACGCTCGTCGACCAGCACGCCATCCTCCTCACCGCCACCGAGAAGGCGCATCAGCTGGTCGCTGAGGCCGAGCAGCAGGCGGCGTCGGAGCGCACCGCCGCCGACGACTACGCGCACGCGGTGATGGAGCGTCTCGAGGACCAGCTCGAGCGCTGGCTGGGCACAGTTCGCGAAGGTCTGCAGTCGCTGCCGCAGAAGCCACAGGCCGGACGCCGGCGCAAACGCTGACCGCGTTGCGTCATGGCCGCTGTGATGGCGGTCACCGAGGATCTCCGCCTATACTGCGCCCAGGTGCTTCGCGACATTTCGCGCGCCCACACTCCGGAGACCCCATGCCGCTCCCCAAGCAACGAACCTCAAAGCGCCGGCGCAACATGCGCCGGTCCCACCACCGGCTGGACATTCCAGCACTCAACCCATGCCCGCAATGCCGTCAGCCCCGTCTGTCGCACCGCATCTGCCCGAACTGCGGGCAGTACAGCGGCCGCGAGGTCATCGTCACCGAGTGAGCCGCGCGGCGCTGTCAGAGCGTCCGCGACCCCTCTCCTCGTGACCCGTGTCGCCCTCTGCTTTCCCGGCCAGGGCAGCCAGGCTGCCGGCATGGCGAGCAAGCTGGTCGGCGATCCGCTGGCGGTTCGCCTCCTGGAGGTTGCGGCTGCGGAAGGCCTCGACCTTGCCGCCGCCCTGAATGGCTCCGACGAGGGCATGCGGCCCACCCAGATCGCCCAGCCGGCACTGACGCTGGTGGAGCTCGTGCTGGCCGCCGGATTGCCCGCCGACCTCGACGTCGTCGGTGTCGCCGGCCACTCGGTGGGGGAGTACGCCGCTGTGAGCGTCGCCGGGGCCTACGCTGCCGAGGATGTGCTTCGGCTGGTGATCCAACGCGGACGCGAGATGGCCTCGATGACCGAGGGCACCATGGCAGCCGTGCTCGGGATCGATGCCGCAGCGGTTGAGGATGCCTGCGCAGAGGTCCGCGGCGGCGGCGAGGTCGTGGTGGTCGCCAACTTCAACGCTCCCGGGCAGACGGTGATCAGCGGAAGCGCCGCCGGCGTGGAGCAGGCCGGCGCGATGGCGTCCGATCGCGGCGCCCGCCGGGTGATCGCGCTCAACGTCAGCGGCGCTTTCCACTCGCCGTTGATGACCCCCGCCGCGACACGCTTCGGCGCCGTGATCGACGCGACCCCTCGCCACGAGCTGCGCCTACCGGTGGTCTGCAACGTCGACGGTGCCATCGTCGAGCATGCGGCCGACCTGCCTCGGCGTCTGGCGGCGCAGCTCGACTCCCCGGTCCGGTGGATGGCCTGTGTGGCCGGCCTCGTGAGTCTCGGCGCGGAGTGGATCGTGGAGGTCGGCCCCGGGTCGGTGCTCACGGCGCTCACCAGGCGCATCGCGCCCACCGTCACCGCCGCCTCGGTCAGCGACCTTGCCGGCGCCGCCGCGCTGCCGACGCGGCATACGACGCCGGCATGACGTCTGCACCTCTGCAGGGGAAGGCCGCGCTCGTCACCGGCGGCTCGCGAGGCATCGGCCGCGCCTGCGCGCTCGCGCTCGCCGGCAACGGCGCCGCGGTTGCCGTCGGATACAGCGCCAACGCGGGGGCAGCCGAAGAGGTCGCCGGCCTGATCCGTGCGGCGGGTGGCCAATCGGTCACGCTGCAGGCCGACCTCGCCGACCCGGCGGCTGCCGCCGCGTTGGTGGAGCGCACCGTCGCCGAGCTCGGCTCGATCGACATCGTCGTCAACAACGCTGGGATCACCAGGGACAACCTTGCCGTTCGCATCAGTGACGCTGACTGGGATGCGGTGCTCGCTGTCGACCTCAGCGCTGCGTTTCGCATCTGCCGGGCCGCGCTGCGCCCGATGCTGCGCCGTCGCGAGGGCCGGATCATCAACATCGCCAGCGTTGCCGGCGTCATCGGCAATCCAGGACAGGCGAACTACTCGGCAGCCAAGGCGGGGCTGATCGGGCTGACCAAGGCGCTGTGCCGCGAGGTCGGGTCCCGCGGGATCACAGTCAACGCGGTCGCTCCCGGGTTCATCGCCACCGACATGACCGCCGCCCTCGCCGGTGACACCCTGGCGGCGGCCACGGCGGCCGTGCCGCTGGGCCGGCTCGGCACCGCCGAGGAGGTTGCTGCAGCGGTGCGATTCCTCGCCCTCCCCGAGGCCGCCTACATCACCGGCCACGTGCTCCATGTGGACGGTGGGCTGGCCGCCTGATCATCATCACCCTGGAGACATCCTTGTCGGCAGACGAAACCAGGCCGGAACCCCTCCCACAGGAGGCGGCACCACGACCCCCCCGCCGGCCGCGACGGCGGCGCCCCGCCAAGCCGCCTGAGGAGCGCGGTGCGGCCGCTGCCAACCCCGATTCGGCCTCCGCGTTTGTCGACGGTGCATCGGGTCCGTTCGCCTGGCGGCCCCCCACACCGGGTCCCGACGCTATCGTTGCAGTTGGCCAGACTGGCTCTCCTTCCCCCGCCCCGCCCACAAAGGGAAACATCACTGATGGCAGACCTCAGCTTCGACCGGTTCAAGACGATCGTCGTCAGCCAGCTCGGCGCGGAGCCGGACCAGGTGACCCCGGAGGCGTCGTTCGTCGAGGATCTCAACGCGGACTCGCTGGACCTCGTCGAGCTGATCATGGCGTTCGAGGAGGAGTACAAGATGCAGATCTCCGACGAGGACGCGGAGAAGATCGGGACGGTGCGGGACGCCGTGAACTACATCAAGAAGGCCTCCGCGGCCTAGCCACCCAGGGCCGGGGCCAGCCCCTCGTCGTAGGCCCCACCCGGGAGCTGGTGGCCCCACCTGTCCCCCGTGCTACGATGGCAAGCACGATGGACCTCGTCGTCTC
>JANWHI010000049.1 GCA_025450495.1 Candidatus Dormiibacter sp.
ACCTTCTCCTCGGTGGAGTCGCGAGCGGTCAGGAAGATCACCGGCACCTTGATGCCGTCGCCGATCAGCCGCTGCACCAGCGCGAACCCGTCCTCGTCGGGAAGCCCGACGTCGAGGATGACCAGCGCGGGGCGGAAGTCCATCACCGCCGTGCGTGCCTCACGCGCGCTGGCGGCGGTGGCCACGGTGAAGCCCTCGTACTTGAGGGCCATCGCGACCAGGTCGGTGATGGCCCTCTCGGCGTCGACCACGAGGATCCGGACCGATTCGCTCATGCGGCCATGATTGCCGCACAAGCTGAGAGTCTGCTCAGAGAATCATCCACGCCGGCTGCGAGCCGGTGCCCGGGCTGCCCGCGGTCAGGCGCTGATGACCACCGGGGTGCCGTTCGATGTCCACGGGTATGCCCACTGCATCACCGGGGTGGGCACGTGCACGCAGCCGTGGCTGGCCGCCGAGGGGTTGTCCTCGCTGCCCGGTCCGTAGTCCCCGGGCGATTCCCAGGGCGCGTCGTGGATGAAGTACCCACCCCCGGCGAACTCCATCACCCAGCTGACCCAGCTCGGGTAGTAGTAGAAGGGCGAGCTCTTCGGCCACGGGGAGATGAACTGGAAGGGCGACTGCTTGTTGAAGATGTGGAAGGTGCCGCTCGGGGTGCGAAGCTGTGGCCGGCCCGTGCTGACCGCTGTCGCCTTGACCACACAGCCGTCCTGATAGAAGACCATCTCCTGGAGCGAAAGCGAGATGGTGATCACCTTGCCGCCGCCCACCGGGTGGCCGCACTGGTGGGCGGCCAGCTCGGCGTTGACCTGGTTGTTGAGCGTTGAGATCGACTGGCCGACGGCGGTGAGCTGAGCGCTGGTGCTGGCGGCCTGGAACTGGCCGGCGATCCCTGCGTTCTGCGCCGCCAGCGCCGCGGCGTTGGGCGTGCCCTCTGCCTGCGCCTGGTCGATGGTCAGCAGCAGTGGGTGGACCTGCCCGGCGACCTGGTCGTTGAGATCGACCAGCGACTGGAGCGCGTTCACCGCGGTGAGCAGCTCGCCGCCGGTGCGGATTGCATCGCCATTGTTGGCGATCTCGCTGGTGAGCTGGGCGGCGAGGGCGGCCACGTTGCCGGCATCGAGGTTGTCGGCCTGGGCGATGCTCACCAGGCGCTGGGCGGTGGCCAGCACCGCCTGCGGGCCGCCCGCCGACTGCAGCTCCTGCTGCAGCTGCTGCACCTTGGCCTGCTGGGCGGCGGTCACCGCGGTTCGCTGATGGGCGATGAATGCCTGCCACGAGGTGATCAGGTCGGTCACCGCAGCGGGCGTGGTGGCGGTGTCGAGCTTGGCGGTCCATTGACTGGCTGCCGTGGTCGAGTCGCTGGTGAGCCAGGCCCCCTGCTGGGTGGCGAAGGTGGCCCACTGGGCGATCACCGCCTCTGCCTGGGTCCGCCGGCCGGCGAGCGCAGCGCTCCAGACCGTCTGCGTCTGCGCCCCCAGGCGGCTCAACAGGGCGCGGCCGTCGCCGCCGAGCCAGCTCGGCGACCACCACGCGGAGTTGGGGGCTTGGGCCGACAGGGTGGCGCGGAGCGGCGCCAGGCTCGAGGCGGGAACGCCCTGGGCCTGTTCGAGGTCCCACTGAGCTCGCAGGCCGGCCGCGCCGTCGGCGAAGGTTCTCTGCCGGTCCCCGGCCGCGTGGGCGGTGACTGCACCACCGCTGGCGACGCAGATGATCAGGAAGGCGGGGATCAGGTAATAGCGGAGGCGCATCAACTCGGCGTTCGTGGTGAGATGGGGCCGACTGTACCCCGTCTGGCCCGGGATCGGACCTGTTTCAGCAAACGCGGATGCTGGCGTCTGGGTTACAGCCCGCCGTGGCGGTTGCGGTGAGCCGCTTTGCTGATGACGCCCTCGAGCTCATCCCTGATCACCCCGAGCTCCACCCCTATCGAGGCTCATCAGCGGCCAGCGACTGGGGGCAGGGTGCATGACATACCGGCGGCACGGTGCATGACATACGGTCGGGGCGTGACCGATCGCCCATCGCGCGCAGGGGCAGCGGTGGCGGCATTCCGGCGGCTGACCACCGCGGAACCGGACGGCGTGTGGTCCGCGCCCGGGCGGGTCAACCTCATCGGCGAGCACACCGACTACAGCGCCGGTTTGGTGCTGCCCGTGACTGTCGACCGCGCGCTCACGGTCGCCGCCCGCCTGCGCGGTGACGATGTGGTTCGCGTCGTGTCGCTGCAGGTGCGCGGTGAGGTGCAGATGGCGCTCGGCGACATCCAGCCTGGCCACATCCACGGCTGGGCGTCGTATCCGCTGGGCACGATCTGGGCGCTGCAGCAGGCGGGATTCGCAATCGGTGGCGTTGACCTCGTGTTCGACTCCGACATTCCAATCGGCGGTGGCCTGGCGTCGAGTGCGGCGCTCGAGGTGGCCACGGGCCTGGCGTTGAGCGAGTTGAGCGGTCAGCCGATGACCCCGCTGGAGCTGGCCCGGTGTTGCCAAGCTGGTGAGAATTCGATCGCCGGTGCGCCGACCGGTGTCATGGACCAGGCCGCCCTTCTCTGTGGTGGCGCCGGACACGCGCTGCTGCTCGACTGCCGCACCCTCACCACTGAGCTGCTGCCCTGGCGGCCGCACGATGTGGGGCTCGCCCTGCTGGTCATCGACACCGGCGTGCGCCACGCCAACAGTGGTCCCGGTTACCGCGCCCGGCACCAGCAGTGCGCGCAGGCCGCCGCAGCGCTCGGCGTGGCGACGCTGCGCGACGCCACCGCCGACAGTGTCAGCAGGATCCTGACCGGTGTGCTGCAGCGACGCGCCGCACACGTGGTCGGTGAGAACCAGCGAGTCGCCGAGGTGGCCGCGCTGCTTCGCGCACAACGGCTCCGCGAGGTCGGCCCGCTGTTCGATGCGAGCCATGCGTCCCTGCGCGACGACTACCAGGTGTCGTGCCCTGAGCTCGACCTCGCCGTCGATGCTGCCCGCACGGCGGGCGCCGTCGGCGCGCGCATGACCGGCGGTGGCTTCGGTGGCAGCGCCATCGCGCTGGTCGACCTCGCCGGCGTCGCCACCGTCTCGATGGCGGTGGCGGAGGCTTTTGCCCGCCGCGGATATCGGTCGCCACGCATCTTCGCGGTGGTCGCCGCGGCCGGCGCGCACCGCCTCGCCTGACGGCCTCGGTTCAGGGAAGGAAGAGCATCGAGTCGCCAAACTCGTGCCAGAGGTAGCCACCGTGGACGGCGGCGTCGTAGGCGGCGTCGACCAGCGCAGCGCCGGCAACGGCGTCGAGCAGGAGCAGATGACTCGCCTGCGGCTCATGCAGGCCCGTGATCAGGCCGTTGACCACGCGCGCGCGCCGTTGCGGGCCCAGCACCAGGTCGGTCCAGCCGCGCGCGGCACGAACCTCGCCGCTCCCCGTCGCGGCGCTCTCCAGAGCACGCACCACGGTGGTGCCCACGGCGACGATCCTGCCGCCCGAGCAACGAGCGCTCATCACCAGCCGCGCGGTGGCCTCCGAGACCTCGAAGCGCTCCGGCAACGGCGGCTCGCCCAGCTCTGGGCTGGAGACACCGGTGTGCAGCACCACCGGGGCAACGGTCACGCCCGCGGCCACCAGCCTGCCCAGCAGCGACTCCGAGAACGGCCGGCCCGCGCTGACCATCTCGGCGCTGCCGGATTGCCGCGCGTACACGGTCTGGTGGTCTGCCAGCGGGAACCTGGTGGGGAGGTGGCCGTATTCGATCGGCCGGCCGTGTCGCGCCAGGTACTCGTGAGCGTGGACGCGGTCGCCGGGCGTTGCCCGCCACAGCCGCGACGACAGCGACGCCGGATCGGGGTAGGCGGCGTCAAGGCGAAGGGAGAGCCGGCCCGGCAGGGTGAGAACCGCGCCGCGCGCTGCCCCCGGCTCGGGGCCATGGCCGCCGGGATGGCGCACCTCCACGACCCACGAGCCGTCGTCGAGAATGGTCGACAGGTGCACTGGGACGGCGCGGCCATCGGCAAGCCGTCCATCCACCGCGGCCGGGAGCGTCGCTGAGGTGTTGATCACCACCAGGTCACCGGGGTCGAGCAGCTCGGCGATGTCGTGGAAGCGCCGGTGCTCGACGTGCCCGGGTCGTGCCACCAGCAGGCGGACAGCGTCACGGGCCAGGCCGCGCCGCTCCGCGGGCGCGGTCGCCTCGCCGTCTTCAGGGATGGCGAAACGCGCGGCAGCGCGCTGCAACGCCGGCTGCGCGGCGGTCACAGCCGCGTCTCGTCGGCTAGGTCGGACGATCGGTAGCGGCCGCTCGGCAGCTCGCCGGCGATCAGGCGCATCAACGCGGGGGCCACGCTCTCCGGCGAGGCTCGATCGCTGATGTCCTCCCCGGGGAACGCCTGCTGGTGCAGATCGGTGTTCATGTCGCCGGGATCGAACGCGTACACCCGCAGGGCGGGGTGCTCGGCGCCGATGACGGCGGTGACCTGGTCGAGGGCTGCCTTGGATGATCCGTACCCGCCCCAACCCTCGTACGCCTCGACGGCGGCGTCGGACGACACGTTGATGATGCAGGCGCCAGTGCGCAGATGAGGCAACACCAGTTGGAAGAGGGCCAATGGAGCGATCGTGTTGACCGCATAGACCTGTTCCAGGGTTGGCAACGGGTACTCGGCGAGGGGCGGCTGCGGGCTGGGTCCGAGCATGCTCGCGTTGTTGACGAGCAGGTCGAGCCCACCCATGCTGGCCGCTGCGGCTGCGAGGTCAGCGCGGTGGCTCGGATCGGATACGTCGCCGGGCACCACGACCACGGCGTTGCCGCCATCCATGGCCGCAACCGATGCGCTCAGCCGGGCCGCGTCGCGCGCGTCGACGATGACGACCCAGCCATCGCGCAGCAGGCTGGCCGTCAGCGCGCGGCCGAGGCCACGCGATGCACCCGTGACCAGCGCGACCCTGCTGTGAGGGGTGGTGCTTGACCTCTTGGCATCCATGGGCGCACCCTACAAGTTGAAGTGAACTTGAAGTCAAGTGCCGGCGGTCCGAGCAGCTCGGACGAGCTGACGGTGGGGGAGGTGGCGCAGCGAGCCGGGTTCGCCACCTCCGCGGTCCGCTACTACGAGGCCGAGGGCCTCATCCAGGCCGCCCGGTCGCCCGGCGGCCAGCGTCGCTACCAGCGCAGCGTGCGGCGCCGGCTGGCCTTCATTCGCGCTGCCCAGAATGTCGGCCTCTCGTTGGAGGAGGTGCGCGACGCGCTGGCCACGCTGCCCGAGAACCGCACCCCGACCAAGGCCGATTGGGCGCGGCTGTCGCACTCGTGGCGCGCCCGTCTGGACGGACAGATCGCCGGCCTGATGGCGTTGCGCGACGGCCTCACCTCGTGCATCGGCTGCGGCTGCCTGTCGCTGCGCCGCTGCGCGCTGTCCAACCCCGGCGACGTCATGGGGTCGTTCGGCGCCGGCGCCATGTCCCTGCCCGCGGCGCTGCGCCGGCCGCCCAAGCCGTAGGGGTCAGCGCTCCTCGCGGCGATGCCCCGATGACAGCTCGGCAAGCAGCCCGGGGTCGAGCTGGTCACCGCTGATGGTGGCAATCCTGCATTGCGTCACTGCACGCAGTGTCGCCGTGCGCCGGCCGCCCTCGAGCAGCGCACGCTCGCCGAGCACAGCTCCCGGTCCGAGTTGCGCGAGAGGTTCGCCGGCGACCTCCACTGCCACGATGCCGTCCAGCACCAGGAACATGTCGGCACCCTGGTCGCCCTCCTCGACGATCGTCTTGCCCTGGGCGACCTTGCCGATCGACGGCCTGGCATCGCCGCGCATGATGCGCGCCGACAGCTCGCGCTCCAGCGCGGTCTCCACCTCGCTGACCAGTGCCGGCGAGTCCTCGTCTCCCCACGGGGTGTGCGAGCCAAAGGCGCGCTTCCACCAGTCCTTGAAGTTGACGAGCCCCGACTTGAGGACCAGCTTGCCCTCGTGGTCGTAGATCCAGTGGCGTGGGAAGGGGCTCGCCCCGATCACCTCGCGCAATGAGCTGCCGTCCGCGCACAGGGTCAGCCCCAGCGTCGTCCAGGCCAGCGGTGCCGACACCTGGACAAAGGGCGGGTGGCTTACCCGCCGCGGAGCGGGCATGCCCGTGCGGCCCCCCGTCGTCTGGACGAAGCGCACGCAGCTCTGCGAGACCACCGGGGCCTGCTGCCGATCGGGGAACGCCACCGGGGCAAAGGTCGCCACCCTGCTGCCCAGCTTCACCGTCGTCGAGTCGATGTGGCCGCGTCCGGTGTAGCCGTGCCCGGTGATGCGATCTCCCTCGACCTCGATCCAGGCGTGGAGCTCGTTGGCGAAGCGGAAGCGATGCGCCTCTGCCAGGGCCTGGACGCCGTCGATGTGATCGGGTGGGGCTTGGTCGTAGTGAGTCAGCCCCATGTCGAAGGGCAGCCGGGTCATCCCCCGGATTGCCTCGGACGGGATCCACGAGATCGATGTGACCGACGATTCCACGCGCATGGTTGTCACCTCCTGCGGGGCACAATCCCACCACGTCCGCCGGCGGTCGAGGGTGGGGGTGCGAGCAGTTGCGGTGAGGTTGGCCGCCGCGACCTGTGGTGTTCGCCTCATTGCCGATTCCCGGCGGGTGCATACAGTCACCCCATGGCTTCCGACACTTCGATCCGGGTCGTCCTGGCCGACGACAACCTGATCGTCCGCGAGGGAGTCCGCGCTCTTCTGCTCGCTTCTGGGGACATCGACGTTGTCGGCGTGGCCGGCGACTACGACGAGCTGATCGCGGGCGCCGACGCACTCACGCCCCAGGTGGTGGTCACCGACATCCGCATGCCGCCGAACTTCGTGGACGAGGGCATCGCGGCCGCTCGTCTGATCCGCAAGCAGCACCCCGGCACCGGCATCGTCATCCTCTCCCAGTACGACGAGCCCGAGTACGCCATCGCACTCCTGAGCGAGGGCGCGGCCGGCTACGCCTACCTGCTCAAGGACCGCGTCGCGGAGGGCGACCAGCTCGCCCGCGCCGTCCGCGAGGTCAGCACCGGCGGCTCGATGCTCGATCCCCGCATCGTCAACTCCCTGACCAAGCCGGTGACAGACGTCGCCGGTCTCGGCGAGGCCGAGGAGCGCCTCCTCCAGATGGTCGCCGAGGGCAGGCCGATCAAGGCGATCGCGGTGGGCTTGCGTTCCACGCCCGAAGCTGTGTCGGTCGACATCGAGGGCCTGTTCCTCAAGCTGGCCCAGGAGGCGAGCGGGGGAACACACGGGGCGCTGCAGCGGCTCAAGCTGCTCCACAAGGCAATCGTCGACCGCGAGGAGCAGGGTGAGAGCCTCAGCCGCATGCTCCCGGGCGGTCTCGCGCAGAAGCTCCGCGAACAGGGGGTGCGGCCCGGCGAGACCGAGAGGCTGACGGTCACCGTGCTCATGTCGGACATTCGCGGTTACTCGACCATCGCCGAGATGGCCGATCCCAGTGTGCTCGCTCATCAGCTCCACGAGCACCGCGCCGAGATGAACAACGCCCTCCTCGGCGAGCACGGCACCGTGATGCAGTTCGTCGGCGACGCGGTGATGGCGGTGTTCGGAGCGCCGTTCCCGCAGCCGGACCAGTGCGAGCGCGCGGTCGCGGCGGCCGAGGTGATGCACGCGCGCCAGGCCGATCTCAATGCGCGATGGGAGGCGTCGGGACTACCGGCATTCCAACTCGGCATCGGGGTGTCGACCGGCGATGTCGCCGCGGCGCTGCTCGGCTCCGACGAGCGGCTCGAGTACTCGGTGGTCGGCGACGCCGTCAACCTGGCGCAGCGGCTGCAGCAGTGGGCCGAGGGCGGGCAGACAGTGTTGAGCGAGCCGACATTCGTCGCCCTGGCACATCCACCCGAGGCCGAGCGCCTCGTGCCGGCGCTGGTCAAGGGCCGGCAGACGCCCGTCGGTGCCTACCGTGTGGGCGTCCCGGTCGCGGGTGTGCCTGCATGAGCGTCGGCAGGGGTCGCTCGGCAACCAGGGCGCTGGCCTTGGGCGCCGCCGTGCTGGGGGTGGCGGGGTCGGCGGCGACCGTCGCGCTGGTGATCGCCAACAGCGCGAACATCGCAAGCTTCGACGCTGCCGACCCCATCTCCATCGTCATGCCGCTCACCTTCGCGGCGGTGGGCGGGTTGATCGCGATCCGCCACCCGCGCAACCCGACCGGTTGGCTGTTCCTCTTTATCGGCGTTGTCGAAGGGCTGAGCGGCGTGGCGGACCAGTACGCGCGCCTCGCGCTGATCACCCGCCCGGGAGCGCTCCCCGGTGGGCAGTGGGCGCTCTGGTTCGGCAACTCGACCTTCGGTGTGGTCTGGCCGGTCGGGGCGGCGCCGATGCTGCTGATGCTGCTCCCCAGTGGGCACCTGCCGTCGGCAAGGTGGCGACCGCTGGCGGGGCTCAACCTGATCTTGGCGGCGGTTTTGGCCCTCGTGTTCGGCGCGCTCACGCCGGCCTCTCTCACGGTGGTGGGCACGACGAGCCCGACGCTGGTCAACCCAACGGCCCTTTCCGCATTGCAGGGGCTGGGCCAGGGACCGATCGGCGTGGTCCTCTACGTCCTCGCGCTTGTGGTGGTGGTTGCCGCGGCAGCGGCCCCATTTCTTCGGGTGCGCCACACGAGCGGGGACGAGCGCCAGCAGTTGAAATGGATCGCGTACGCAGTGCTGATCGCAGCGGTCGTGAGCGCTCCCTTGGCCACGCTGATGGGTTTCTTCGTTTCATCCACGATCGCCAACGCGGCCACCGCGCTGACGATCGTTCTCGGCTTCGGGGTTGCGCTGCCGGCGGCCGCCGGCGTCGCGATCTTCAGGTACCGGCTGTACGACATCGACATCGTCATCAGCCGCACCCTGGTGTACGGCTCGCTGGCGGTGTTCATCACCGCCGTCTACGTCGGCATCGCGGTGGGCATCGGCGCGCTCATCGGAGGCGGTGGCAAGCCCAACCTGGGGCTGTCGATCCTCGCCACCGCGATCGTGGCGGTGGGCTTCCAGCCGGTGCGCGAGCGGGTGCAGAAGGTGGCCAACCGGCTGGTGTACGGCGAGCGCGCGACGCCGTACGAGGTTCTTGCTCAGTTCTCCGAGCGGGTCGCCGAGTCGTACGCGACCGACGACGTCATGCCGCGGATGGCGCGCGTGCTCGCCGAGGGGACGGGCGCGCAGCGCGCCGATGTGTGGCTGCGCACCGGCGACGCCTGGCACGACGTCGCGGTCTGGCCGGTGCATGCGCAGCCGGCTGACCCTGTCCCGGTGCTGGATGGGCTGGTGACTGAAGACGGCGCCAGCC
>JANWHI010000050.1 GCA_025450495.1 Candidatus Dormiibacter sp.
AGCAGGTCAAGTGGATCGCTGGCGTCGAGTTCGTCGCTGACTACTCGGAGATCGGCGGAGGCTTCGGCGGCTACAACCAGGATCACGAGTTTTTCGGGTACCGCCAGTCTATCTAGTCCCGGTAGCTCGGCTTCGCTGCGCTCAAGGAGTCGGCGTCGATCACGGAGTTTGGATCGCCCTGAGCGAGGGCGGGACCGCGGCGTACGCTGAGCCCGGGGCGTCGGCCTGTCACGATATGACGGCTATGACTCAGGGCACGTCGACAATCCGTTGTGTCGCCACTGTGCACGCGGTCGACAGATGGACGATTGTGCGGTTGCCCGCGAAGGCGAGCGAGAAACTGCCGTCGCGGGGGCAAGTGGCCGTCCAGGGAACGGTCAACGGGCATGCGTTCCAGACGGTGCTGGAACCCGACGGTTCTGGAGGCCACTGGATGAGGGTCGAGGGAAACCTCCAGCGCACCGCATACGTCAGCGCGGGTGACACCGTGAGGCTCGAGATCCAACCCAGCAAAGACTGGCCGGAGCCGACCGTGCCCCAGGACCTGAAGAAAGCGCTGACGGCTGCCCCTCAGAAGATCCAAGATCTCTGGAAAGACATTACCCCCATGGCGCGTTGGGAATGGGTTCGCTGGGTCAATGCAACCGCAAACAGTGACACGCGCAAGCGACGAGTCGAGGTCAGTATCTCGAAGATGAACAGCGGTAAGCGACGACCCTGCTGTTTCAACCTTGCCGCATGCACCGACCCCGACCTGTCGAGAAACGGCAGGCTTCTCGAGCCGTCGGCGGTCGCATGATCCCGCGCCGCAGGCCCGACTGCGGTGCCGAGGACATCGCCGACCATCCGGAGCACGGGTGGAGCGGACTGTTCGGTCTCGCATAGGTGCGATGGTTGTCGGCGCAGCCGTCGCGGCTACGGTTGCGGGCAGTTCCAATTCCCCCGCGCCCAGCCCATCGGCGACGCCCGCGCCGACAGTTCACATCGTTCACGTTGAGATTGCCGTGCCGACCGACTTCGCGACCATCCAGGTGGTGCGAGGTTCAGTGCTGGCACTTCATCTGCGCCTGAAGAGTGGCACGCCCACCAGTGCATGGAACGCGGAGGGCACGTACTCAGGTCCGGGCCAAGACTTCGTTGTTGTTCAGGTTCCCTACCCCGGAAAACACCCGCAGGCATCCGCTTCTGAGCTGTCCGTGGCCTACGGCATTGGCGCGTTGGGCACCACGCATCTCGGTCTCGTCATACCGACTACCTTTCGCGAGGGCGCCCCATGCCCCCACCGGCGGAGCTCATCACCGTTCGTGCCACCAAAGCCGGCTGATTGGTCGGGTAGGGGTCGACCATCCTGGCCACGCGGGTGTCCGCAGCACCGAGAACCCTTCGGCGCCGTCAAAGCCACGTAGATGAACCAGGTCCTTCTGTGTCACCAATGTCGGGGAGATCTCAGTTAGGCCACTTCTCCGTGCGGCTCGGCGACCAGTCGGCGATGTCGGTTCTCGAGGCCGCCGAAGAACGTCGCGGGCGAGCACGCAAAGAACTCCGCCAGGCCCTCAATGTGGCTTGCCCGGAGGTTGCGTCGACCGGCCAGAACCTCAGAGACGATGGATTCCGTTCGAAAGACGCCCACGAGAGCGCACTGAGCCAATCCACGGCTGTCGAGAAGGAAGCGAATCACGTCTCGAGCCGAGAGCTCGGGAATCTCGACGGCCCGGCGCTCCCAGCCTTCGATAAGGGTTGTCAGGAGATCGAGCAGCGCATCTGGCGATACCCAGGCCGCGTGTGTCCGCGGTGAGACGCGGCGGCGAGCAGATGAGCGGGATGTTTAGCGACCGGTGAGGCTCAGCATGGTTGGGCCGGATTGGTTCATGACACCTCCACGTTTGTCGTCGACGCCAACCCGTTCATCGATTCAACGCAGCCAAGATGCGGTCGCGCGTGGGCAGATCGAGACAGCACATCGCGCCCTCGACCTGAGCACGGCCCATCACATCGTTGGTCCACCAGGACGGTTGGCGACGGGTAGTGGCCCTCACGTTCTCGGATTGGTGATGCCAGCCCGATGGCCTCAAGGCAACTGCGCAACAGCCTTCGGGCTGCATCGGTGTGCGGGCACCCGCGGCTGTACAGCAGCTCGATCCGCTTGTCCGGAAAGGCGGCCCACCGGCCGGCTGGCGCATCACGCCGCGTCGCCATTGTCGAGGGCTCCGAGCAGCGGGCACTCGCGTTGGGCTGGCGGCATCGCACACGTCGCGACGAGCGGGCGCAGCGATGCCTGCATCGCCCGTAGGCTGGCCATCTTCTCTTGGAGCTCGTCGAGCTTCTGGGCGGCCACCTTCCGTGCCGCGTGGCAAATGGCAGGGCCGCCGACATGTTGCATCGATTCATGACATCCGCGCGAGGCGGCCGAGTGATCTGCCCGGCGCTGCCCGTCGTAGACAAGCCTAGACAGGAAGTCATTCCGCCGCCGGTGGATATTCTGATAGGAGACACATCATGTTCGGAGCGCGACGACTCACACTCGCGGTGGGCGCCACCGCAGCCTTGGCCACGCTGGCCGCGTGCGGCGCAGACGCCACCACCAGCAGCTCAGCGGGCGCCGGCTCGGGAGTCACTCCGGCTTCCACCACGGCGGCACCCTCGGCCGCGATCCTCTCCCTCTCGGGCGCCACGACGAAGGTCGACATCGACGCGAGCACCGCGCAGGTCCTCCAACAGCACGGTGTGACCGTTGCGCCCGTGGCGCCGGCGACCGCTGCAATGGCCAACGGCACCGTCGAGGTCAGCTTCCCGATCACCGCCGGCTATGCCGCGATCTACCCGCAGAACGATCTTCCGTTCGTGCGTGGCACGTTCAGCCACAGCGGCGGACTGACGTTCTCCGCGGGCGGCAAGTCGCTGACCGCCACCGACTTCGTCGTCAACCCTGGCACCTCGATCCTGACGGCCACCGTCGGTGGGAAGAGCGTGCCCCTTCTCGACCTCGACGGCAGCAAGGTCCAGATCACCAGTGACTCGACGGGCGTCCACCTCGACGGCACCGTCGCCAAGCTGACCACGACCGCCGCGGACGCGCTCAACAGCACGTTCGGTGTGTCGCTCTTTACCAAGGGCATTCCCGTCGGCGTCGTGCACCTCACCGCAACAGGCATGGCCGGTCCCGGCGGTGCACCAGCAGCACAGGTCGAGCAGCTCTCCGGGCAGAGCACGTCGGTCAACGTCGACGCCGGCACCGCCATGGTGCTGCAGCAGAACGGCGTGACGGTGGCCCCTGTTGGCCCCGCCACCGCATCGACCGCCAACGGATTGACGGTCAGCTTCCCGATCACCAACGGTTACGTGGCCGCCTACCCGCAGAGTAGCCTGCCCTTCATCCGCGGGCTGATCAGCCACAGCGGCGGTCTCACCTTCTCGGCGGCAGGCAAGTCGCTGACCGTCACCGACTTCATGGTCAACCCCGGTAACTCCGAGCTCTACGCCACCGTGAGCGGGTCGGGTGCGGTCGTGCCCCTGCTCGACCTCGATGGCAGCAAGGTGACCATGACAACCGATGGCGCCGGCGCCATCCACCTGGACGGGACCATCGCCAAGCTGTCCGCAACCGCCGCCGCCGCGCTGAACTCCACATTCGGCGTGACGCTGTTCAAGGCCGGTATTCCGCTCGGCGTGGTGCATATCATCGCCGTGGCAGCAGCCGCCTGACCGAGCAATCGATCGGCCGGGCGCCTGCTGGTAAGGGAGGCGTCCGGTCCGTGTCGCTCACAGATCACCACTCGCAGTCCCCGACCGAGGGGGTCGCGGGCAACACGCGGCTCACCTCGCTTGCCGGGGTGGTGCTCCTGGCGCTGATCACCCTCCAGGTGGTCAGCGCCTTGTTCTTTGCTCTGTTGACATACAACGTGAGCCTGCCGGTCGGCCCCCTCTACGACGTGGTGCGCCCGGTGCACTTCTTTGTCGGGTTCATGCTGATGCCGCTGATCGCCATCAAGCTGGCCAGCACCGGGTATCGATTCGGCAGGTACTACACCCGCAAGCAGGCCTACCGCGACGCCGGCGCTCCGCCTCCCGTGCCGCGGCTGATCGCGCCGGTGCTGATCGGCTCTGCGATCATCCTGGTGGCCAGCGGCGTCGAGATGTGGAGCTACCAGAACCAGTTCGGACTGCCCTGGACAGCAATCCACAACGTCGCCGCATTCACGTTCGTCAGTGTGGTGATCATCCACATCGCCCTGCACGTGCGCGATGCCCATCGCGACGCGGCCGCCGACCTCGCCGGGGTGCCCGCGCCGTCGCAGAGCGCTGCAGCCGCAGCGCCCGCAGGGGCGATCACTCGCCGGGCCCTGATCGGCGGCGGGATCGCGTTCGGGGCTGTCCTCGGGGCTGGCGCCTCGTCCTGGCCGTTCGCTCCACTCGGCTGGCTCGAGCCGCTCAAGACCGGATCGGATGCACTTGACTTTCCCTCGATGAACTTCGAAGGCGGCCCGCAGATCGTTGATGCCGCCAAGTGGCGCCTGCGGGTCACAGGGTTGGTCAGCCGCCCGGTCGAGCTGTCCGAGGCGCAGCTGCTGGCGATGCCCACCGAGGAGCACACCTACGCGATCAACTGTGTCGACGGCTGGACCGCGACCCGGACATGGCGCGGGGTGCCGATCGCCGCGCTGCTGATCATGGCCGGAGCCAGCCCTGAGTTCACCCATGTGCTGGTACGGAGCACCAGCGGCTACCACTGGGACCACGAACGCGCGCGGATGCTCGGCGCCGGGGCGCTGCTGGTGACCCACGTCAACGGCGTCCGTCTCAACGACACCCACGGGTATCCCGCTCGACTGATGGTGCCCGGCGTGGTCGGCGAGTCGAACATCAAGTGGGTCGATGAGCTGCAGGTGAAGGACGGGACCGGGGACAACTACCTCGGTCAACATCTCGACTTCAAGAATCCGACCATCACGGGGGGGTTGCTGCCCAGGGACCCCGCCGGGCGGCGGCCGTGAGCTTGCCGACCGCCATGCCCGATGCTGCGGATCAGCGACGCCGGCAGACCAGAGCGTGGCGCGCTGTGGTGGGGATCCAGGCGACGGTGATCCTGCTCATCCTCGCCTCATTGCTGGCGGTTCTCCTGACCGGCGTGTTCGACGCGCTGTTCACGCAGCGGTCCCTGTAGCGGCACGGCGCGCATCCCGGCACACCCGCATCCACGCTCGCCGCCCGCCCGGGCGACCAGTTGCTCCAGCGCCGCGCGCAGCGCGGCGGTGTGCTCGGCGAAGCGCGCCATCACCTCATGCTGGGTCACAGCAGCATGCTCGGGCAGATCGTCGACCCCGACGTCGTAGTCGGTCACCAGCGAGACGTTGACGTAGCAGAGGCCGAGCTCGCGAGCCAGAGCCACCTCGGGGAACTGCGTCATGTTGACAACGTCGGACCCGTCAGCGCGAAAGCGCCGGGATTCGGCCCGCGTCGAGAACCGCGGCCCCGTCACGACTGCCACTGTGCCCCGGTCATGGGTGGTGAAGCCGGCGCTGCGGCAGGCGTCCGCCGCCATTGGTCGCAGCTCAGCGCAATAGGGGTCGGCCATGGCCGCGTGCGCCACCTCGGGTCCGTCGAAGAAGGTGGTTTGGTGGCGACTCCCGGTGTGGTCGATGAATTGGTCACAGATGACCACATCGCCGGGCGCCATGTCGACGCGAAGACTGCCGACCGCGGCCGGCGCGATGACCCGGCGCACCCCCAGCGCGTGCAGCGCCCAGATGTTGGCGCGGTGGTTGATCCGGTGCGGCGGGATCGTGTGGCCGCGTCCGTGGCGGGGTAGGAAGGCCACCTCGACCTCCCCGATCACCGACACCGCGACCGAGTCACTGGGATCGCCGTAGGGGGTTGAGATGGCGCGCGAGCTCGCCGACGCCGCCAGCCGATAGAGACCCGATCCACCGATGACGCCGATCGGGGCGTGCGTTTGCTCCACGACAGGGGGATGGTAGGAACTTCACCGCGGGATTGATCCGTGCGCGGGACCGGCCACGTACCCTTGAGCGTGGACCTGTTGCCCTGGACTGCTGCCCGCGACACGGTCGGCGGCCGTCCCACCGTGGATCGCTGGTTCGCCGATCAGGGCACCCCGCTGGGGTGTGACCTCGCCCGCAGCGGGGCTGCGAGCATGTCCCTCGGTCAGCTGCTCGAGCTGACCGGGACGGGCAGCGCCGACCTCCTCGAGATGCCGCTCGACTACGGGCCGGGCCGCGGCGGCGCGCGGCTGGCCGCGGCCATCCGGCGAAGCCTGGGGGCCGGCGGATCGGCGAGCGTCGTGGTGGCGGGAGGGGCTGTCGAGGCGCTCCTGCTTCTCTGCCTCGCCAGCGCTGATCGGGGCGACGTGGTCATCGGCACCCCGGCCTACGGCGCCCTGCTCAGCGCGCCGGCGGCGGCGGCCCGACCCCTGCGGCTCGTCTCGGTCTGGAACCCGGTCGCCGGGCTGCACCTCGACGGCATCGCCGCCGGCGTCACACCCGCCACCGGCATGGTGGTCATCAACAGCCCCCACAACCCCAGCGGCGCGAGCGCGTCGCTCGGCGAGATCGACGAGCTGGCCGGCCGCTGCGCAGCCAACGGTGCGCTGCTCGTCGTCGACGAGGTGGCCAGGGGGACGCTCAACCCGGACGCGCCATCCGCCGTGCACTCGCGCGGCTTCGCCGCCGGAACCACCGTCGTTCTCGGCGACGTCAGCAAATCGCTCGGGCTCGGCGGCCTGCGCATCGGCTGGCTCGCCGCGGCCGACGCCGGCCTCGCCGCCCGGGCCGCGGCGGCCAAGGATGCCACCACGGTGGCGAGCAGCACGTTGTCGGAGTACGTGGCAGCGATCGCGCTCGAGAATGCGCAGCTGCTTCTGCGTCGGGTCACCTCGGCGGCGCGGACCAACCTGGGCACCCTGAGCCAGTTCCTCGCGACCATCGGAGAGGGTGAGCGATGGACGCCGCCCGCCGACGGGTTGGTGGCCTTCCCGGCCCTGTCCACCCCGCGCGGCATCGACGAGCTTGTCGCCGACCTGCGCCGCCGCGACGTGGGCGTGGTCCCCGGCTGGCTCTTCGGCGAGCCCAACCGGCTGCGCCTCGGGCTTGGCGGGGCTCCCGAGCTGTTCAGCGAGGCACTGGCACGTGCCGGCGAGGCGCTGGCACGATGACGGGGAGCGCAGCCGGCGCCGGCGTCGCGGTGGTGATCCCGACACTCAACGAAGCGGGCAGCATCGCTGACGTGGTCGCCCGGGTGCCGCGCGAGCTCGCCGCCCACGTCATCGTCGCCGACAACGGCAGCGATGACGGGACCGCAGCGGTCGCCCGCCGCGCCGGCGCAACCGTTGTGGAGGTCACCCGGCGGGGCTACGGGTACGCCTGCCTCGCCGGCGTCGGGGCGGCGGACGGCTGTGAGGTGCTGGTGTTCCTCGACGGCGATGGCAGCATGTCCCCCGAGGACATCCCGCAGCTGGTCGGGCCGATCCTACAGCGGCGTGCCGACCTGGTGTGCGGCATCCGGCCGGTCGACCGTTCGGTGATGCCGGCCCACCAGCGGCTCGGCAACCGCGTCATCGGGATG
>JANWHI010000051.1 GCA_025450495.1 Candidatus Dormiibacter sp.
CAGGCCGGCCGACGTCGACGACGGCCATGCGCTGGCGATGCGCGGGATCGCGCCCGATCGGCGCCATGACCCGGCCCGTCGACTCGCGGAAGGTGCCGTGCACGAGCGCCCAATAAACCCGACCAAGGGTGCGCCGCTGGAGCTGCAGCGACAGCGAGTGATGAGCGGCCTGGGTCTTGGCCACCACCAGCAACCCGCTGGTGTCGCGGTCCAGCCGGTGGACGATGCCCGGGCGCTGCTCACCACCGAGCTGTGACCAGGTGGTGCCCCGCTGGCGGAGTCCGTCGGCGAGCGTGCCCGCCGGGTGCCCGGGCGCGGGGTGCACCACCAGGCCGGCGGGTTTGTCGATCACCGCCAGCGCGTCGTCCTCGTACACGAGGGTGAGCGGCACCTGCGGTCCGGCAACGTCGGCACGCCGCTCCGCCGCCGGCGGGATGACCACCACGACATCGTCGGCGGCACCAACACGCTGGCCGGATTTGGCGGGGCGGTCGTTGACCCGCACGTGGCCGCCGGCGATCAGCAGCTGTGCGGCGCTGCGGCTGACCCCGGATTGCCTGGCGACACGCAGGTCGAGCCGGCTGACCTGCTCGCCACGCTCAACCACGTCGTTCATGCAGCGCCGTGAGGACCCGCGGCTGGTGGCGCAGTGCGCAGCGTCAGCACGCCGAGGAGGATGCCGAGGACGATCGCCATGTCGGCGACGTTGAACACCGGCCACCTCTGCAGATCGATGAAGTCGACAACGTATCCCTGCACGAACCGGTCGAGCGCGTTGGCGATCGCACCGCCGAGCACCATGCCGAGCAGCACCTGGGGAAACACGCCTGGGCCGAAGCGCCTGCCGGCCAGCAGGATGTAGAGAGCCACGGCCGCCGCCACCACCAGGAACACAACCTGCAATTGAGGGAACAGGCCGAATGCGGCGCCGCGGTTCTGGATGTGGTGAATGGTGACCGGGCCGCTCGTGGGGACCTGGCCGCCCAGCGCGATGTGCTGGGTGACCAGCCATTTGCTGAGATGGTCGAGGGCGAACACGCCGATCGCGGTGCTCAGCATCACGGTCAGCTGGCGGCTCCGGCTGGGGACCGCGTCGCCACCCACCCGCTGACCGGCAGCGGCGGGAGCAGCAGGCAGGTCCTCGTTCATCGCGGCGTCAGGATAGCGGCGGCTGTCGTCAGCGCTGCGCCCCAACCCGGTCACCGAACAGGACCCGGCCAAGCCGCACCATCGTCGAACCCTCGGCGACGGCGATCTCGAAGTCGTCGCTCATACCCATGCTCAGCTCAGCAAGGGTGATCTCGTGGTCGTCGCGGAGCCTGTCACGCAGCAGCCGCAGCCGCGCAAAGCAGTCCCGGGCACCGTCGGGCGAGCCCTGTGGCGCGATGGTCATCAGGCCGACTGGCTCGAGCCCCGGCAGCCCTCTCACCTCCGTGAGCAGCGCGGCCGCCGCATCGGCGCTGACGCCGCTGCGACCGGGAGCCCCGGTCAGCTCGACCTCGATGAGAACACGGAGCGGCGTTGTATCAGCGGCGCGGTGGCGGTCGAGCGCGGCGGCGAGCTGCGCGGAGTCGACCGAGTGCACCACGTCGAAGATCGTCGCCGCCGCGCGCGCCTTGTTGCGCTGGATGTGTCCGATCATGTGCCACGTTGCGGCGCCACCGACCAGCTCGGACCGCTTGGCCCGGGCCTCCTGCACGCGACTCTCGCCGATGTCGCACAGACCAGCCTGCAGAGCAGACTCGATGGCCACCGCGGGGTGGCCCTTGGTCACGGCCACCAGCCGCACGCCGGCAGGGTCGCGTCCGGCACGTTCGGCTGCCTGCCCCACCCGCGCGCGCACCTGGGTCAGCCGTGAGGCGACGTTCTCGCCGGCGCTCATTTGCCGATGTCGAGAGCCGGCTCGCTGCCCGCGTCGGCGGGTTTGCGGCGGCGACGCGGTGCATCCGGTGGTCGGGTCCCCGGGGGGTTGGCGAGCACGTCCTCGATGGTGGCGCGCATCTGCTCGACGTCCCTGAACGATCGATATACGGACGCGAAGCGCACGTACGCGATCTCGTCGAGCGCGCGCAGGTGCTGCATCACCATCTCACCGACCTCGCGGCTGCGCACCTCGGTGACGTTGCGAGCGCGCAGCGCGTTCTCGATGTCATCGACCACGGTCTCGAGCTGGGCGGAAGCGATGTCACGTTTGGTTGACGCGTTGACCAGCCCGCCCAGCAGCTTGCGCCGGTTGAACTCCTCGCGCCGTCCGTCCTTCTTGACCACCCAGAGCGGCACCGCCTCGACCCGCTCATAGGTGGTGAAACGCTTGTGACAGATGAGGCATTCTCGGCGCCGCCGAATCGCCTCTCCGGTTTCGGAGTCGCGCGAGTCGACGACCTTCGACTCAGGATGCGAACAGTATGGGCATTTCATGGCACAAACAGAGGGCCCCGACGAGGCGAGGCCCCCTGCTCGATGGCGGGCTGCCTAACGACGGTCCCGGAGGAACGCCGGAATGTCGAGATCATCCGCGTTGGGCGGGCTCGAGGAGCGCCCACCGATGGTGAATGCGGGCGAGGCGGCCATCACCGACCGCGCCGCCGGCTCGTAGGCGAGCGTGCCGAGCACATCGATCTGTCCGGTGAAACCGGTGGCGATCACGGTGATCTTCACCTCGCCCTTCATCTGCTCGTCGATGACCGTCCCGAAGATGATCTGCGCGTCGGGGTCAGCCGATTCGCTGACCAGCTGGGCCGCCTCGTTGACCTCGTAGAGCGTCAGGTCCGGGCCGCCGGTCACGTTGAGCAGGATGCCCTTGGCGCCGGCGATGGTGGTCTCGAGCAGAGGGCTGGCCACCGCGTCACGCGCGGCGTCGGCAGCGCGCGTGTCGCCGTTGCCGAATCCGATGCCCATCAGCGCGGCACCCTGACCCGACATGATCGCCTTGACGTCGGCGAAGTCGAGGTTGATCAGGCCAGGGAACACGATCAGGTCGCTGATGCCCTGGACGCCCTGGCGGAGCACGTCATCGGCCAGCTTGAACGCTTCGGTGATCGGTGTCTTCTTGTCGACCACCTGCATGAGTCGCTCATTGGGGATGGTGATCAGGGTGTCGACACGTCCCTGGAGGTTGGCGATGCCGTCGTCAGCGCAACGCTGCCGCTTCAGCCCTTCGAACTTGAACGGCTTGGTGACCACGCCGATGGTCAGGGCGCCCTGCTCGCGAGCGATCTCCGCGACAGTCGGGGCGGCGCCGGTACCGGTGCCGCCGCCCATGCCTGCGGTGACGAACACCATGTCGCAGTCCTCGAGCAGCTTGGTGATCTCGGCACGCGATTCCTCGGCCGCCTCGGCGCCGCGGACTGGGTCGCCACCAGCGCCGAGCCCGCGCGTCAGCTTGGAGCCGATGCGCACCTTCTTGTGGGCGTTGCTGAGCTGCAGCGCCTGGTGGTCGGTGTTCACGGAGATGAACTCGACTCCCTTGAGGCGGCTCTGGATCATGCGGTTGACGGCGTTGCTGCCGCCGCCGCCGACACCCACAACCTTGATGCGGGCA
Source organism: Candidatus Dormiibacter sp. (assembly GCA_025450495.1). The sequence continues at coordinate 3,542 of JANWHI010000051.1, forward strand.
TTTCCCTCCAGCGTCCGGTCGAGATCGTTCATGGGTGTCTCCTCACGCTGCCTGCTCTTCGGACGCAGCGAAACCATCCCCGCACGCGTCGTTTCATCACCGTTGCCACCGTCGACCGCAGCCGGCGTCGGCTCGTCGCCGTCCAGCCCGTACAGCTTCATCCGCTCAGAAAAGTTCACGAATCCACCGACCGAATCGATCGCCGACGTGCTGGCCGTTGCCGTTCTGCGCCCTGCCGGTCAACTGGACACCACGGCCCAGGCGTCCGCGCGCGCCCCAACGCAGCAGGCCAACGACTGTGGCGTGATGCGGTCCGCTGATCTCATCGTTCATGCCGGTGACCCCGTGCGGCGCGGCGACGCGGGCGGGAAGGTCAGTGACCTGCTGGATCACCTCGGCGAAACCGCGCAGCAGCGCCCCGCCACCGGTGAGCACGATGCCGCCGGGAAAGCTGCTCGGCGGCCCTGCCTTCTCGACCTCTGCGGCGATCAACTGCGCCATCTCGCGCGCGCGCGGGCCGATGATCTCGGCGAGAAAGCGCTGCGGGACGTTGACGGGTTCGTCGTATCCCATCGGCAGCAGCTTCACCTCGGCGTCGGCAGGGAGCGTCAGCTGCAAGCAATGTCCGTACGCGCGCTTGGTTGCCTCTGCGGTCTCCAGGTCGCAGCGCAGTCCCACCGCCATGTCGCCGCTGACATGATTGCCGCCCACCGGGATCACCGCCGTGTGGATGATGCTCCCCTTGGCAAAAACTGCGACGTCCGTGGTGCCGCCGCCGATGTCGGCGATGACGACGCCGCGGTCGAGCTCGTCCTCACCGATCACCGCCTCCGCAGAGGCCAGCACCTGGAGCACGAGATCCTCGACATCGAGCCCGGCCTTGTGCACCACTTTGATCATGTTTTGGATGGCGGTGTTGGTGCCGGTGATGATGTGCGCGTCGACCTCGAGCCGCGTGCCCGCCATACCGAGCGCGTCGCGCACCCCCTCCTGGCCGTCGATGGTGAACTGCTGGGGGAGGACGTGGATGATCTTGCGATCCGAGGGCACGCTCACCGCGCGCGCCGCCTCAACGGCCCGGGTGACGTCGGCGTCGCGCACCTCGCGGTGACCCGCCGACACCGCGACGACGCCGCGGGAGTTCTGCGAGGTTATGCTGGTGCCCGCCAGGCCGACCACCGCCGAGTCGACGGGGACGCCGCTCATCTGTTCGGCCAGATCGACCGCCTCGGCCACGGCCTCGGCAGCGCGATCGATCTCGATGATCGACCCCTTCCTGACCCCCCGGGAGGGCGCCTCGCCCACACCGATGACACGTAACCCGGTGCTGTCCAGCTCGGCGATGGCGCAGCAGACCTTCGTCGTTCCTAGATCGAGTGCAAAGACGCGGCGAGAACGGGTCAACTTGGCCTCTGAGTATAGCCGGGGCCCGCCCCTTAAGAAAGGGGTAATTGGGTGCAAAACCGCAAGATGCTGAGTTTGCCGCCGGAGTATGCCACAAGATGTGGCCTGCCCGGACCTAACCCCAGGCACTTTTCCACAGGTGTTAACGCAACAGGGCCTCGCCAAAACTGCACCTGTCGGACGAGACCCCGCGGCCGCAGCCCCAGTCGGGCCGCGCAGCGCGGGCCATCATGGCACCGCGGCGGCGCGCTGTAAACGGCTGTCAGCCGGGGCGGAGCACCAATTTGCCGCGGCGCTCTCCGCCGGCCAGCGCAACGAACGCGTCCCTGGCCTCGGCGAGCGGGCGCACCGAGTCGATCAGTGGACGGAGGCGACCGGCCGCGCAGAGCTCGACGATGCGGCCAAGCTCTGTGCGCGTGCCCATGCTGCTCCCGGCGATGGTCAGCTGGCGCCAGAAGATTCGGTTCAGCTGCGCCGGCGGGTTGGGACCTGAGGTGGCCCCCGAGACCACGACGGTTCCGCCGGGCCGGGTGACCCGCAGCGAAAAGTCCCAGGTGGCCTCCCCCACCGTCTCGAGCACGGCGTCGACGCCCCCGTCGCTGGCGGCGAGCACCTGCTTGACGCCATCGCGATCGGTGGCGAACGCCGCGGTGGCACCCAGCTCGACGGCCGCGGCCCGCTTGGCCTCGTCACCAGAGGTGGCGTACACCGTCAGGCCGGCCGCCGCGCCGATCAGGATGGCCGCGCTGGCGACGCCGCCGGTGGCGCCGGTGACCAGGACCCGCTGTCCGGGGCGAAGCCCCGCTCGAACGAAGAGCATCCGGTACGCCGTGAGGTAGGCGGTGGGCAGGCATGCGGCGGTGACGGCGTCGACGCTGCCGGGCAGCGGCAGGATGTTGGCGGCGGGTACCACGAGGCGTTCGGCGAGCGTCCCCGGGTAGGGCGGTTCGCTGAGCAGCCCCACCCATGGACAGTGGAGCGGCTCCCCAGACCGGCACGCCGGGCAGTTCCCGCAGGTCATGACGCTGTGGACCACCACCGCCGCACCGACTGGTGGCGACCCTTCCGGCGCATCGCCATCGCCATAGGCGAGCACCCTGCCGGCGGCGTCGCAGCCGAGCACCTGCGGATCGGTCAGGCGGCGCGAGCTGATGCCGCGCAGGGTCCAGAGGTCGTGGTGATTGAGCGACGCGGCACCGACGGCGACCAGCACCTCTCCCGGCCCCGCTTCCGGCTCGGGCACCTCGCCGACCTCGAGGTTGGCGATGGGGTCGTCTCCGCCGTACCTGACCGCACGAACTGCAAGCATGGCGGCAACCCTACCAGCACCCGTGGCGACCAGCCGGCCCGGTGCGTCACCATCACGCGCATGCGCATCGACAGCCTGTTCGCGCGCCACGACCCACTCTTCTCGTTCGAGTTCTTCCCCCCGCGTGACGACCAGGGTTCGGAGAGGCTCTTTGCCACCATCGCGGCCCTGGCCGACCTCGAGCCGGCCTTCGTGTCGGTCACCCACGGCGCCGGCGGGAGCAGCCGCGACGACCGCACGGTACGACTCGTCGAGCGCCTCCACAACGAGACCGGCCTTCTGCCGATGGCCCACCTCACCTGTCGAGACTCGACAGTTGACGATCTGCTCGACGAGGTCCGCCAGTACGAGGCCGTCGGAATCGACAACGTGCTGGCCATACGCGGCGATCCACCCGACGGGGAGGGCGCGTTCGTCCCCCGCGAGGGCGGTTTGCGCTACGGCAGCGAGCTCGTCCGCCTGCTCACCGACAACGCCGACCTGTGTGTGGGAGCCGCCTGTTCGCCGGAGAAGCATGTCGAGTCGGCAAGCCTCGAGGAGGACGTCGCCGCCGCTCTCCACAAGGTCGAGGCGGGAGCGAAGTTCCTCATCACCCAGCTGTTCTTCGACAACGCGGTCTACGCCAGCTTCCTCAGCCGAGCTCGCGCGGTCGGCATCGACGTGCCCATCGTGCCGGGGATCATGCCGATCACCAACGTCGACCAGGTGTACCGTTTCACCGCCAAGATCGGCGCGTCGATTCCCGCCGAGCTGCGTCGTGCTCTCGAGTCCCGGTCGGACGACCCCGCCGCAGTGCTGCAGCTCGGCGTCGCCTGGGCGACGTTGCAGTGCAGTGAGCTGCTGCGCTCAGGCGCACCCGGGATCCACTTCATCACCCTCAACCGGTCGCCGGCGACCCGCGCGATCCTCAGCGCGTTGCGGATCGCCCGTCCCTGGGCGCGCGATTGAGCGTCAGCGCCGTGGCGAGGGCGGGGCCAGGTTGAACACGAAGGGGGTTGGCGTGGGTCGCGGCGTCGGGGATGGAGTGGGGGTGGGAGAGTTGCCCGCCGTGGGCGCCTCAGGAACGACCGCGGTCTGCGGCGGCGCGGAGGTCGGCAGGGTGCTCGCGGCGATGTCGCTGAGCAGCGCTGCCGGTTCGCCGGGCTTGCCGCCGATCGCGGGCGCGCTCGGGTTCTCGAGGTTGACGTACCCGAAGGCGGGGCTGACGAAGTTGACCTTCCCCTTCAACGCCGCCAGCACCTCGAGCTGACCCGGGACCGCGGCCACCGCATCGCTGCTGTCGAGCGACCCGAACACGGCCTGCCACCCGGTGCCGCACCAGGCCGAGAAAACGTTGCTGCTGCTGATCACGTAGGCGTCCAGGCTGCAGCCGAACGTCGCCTTCCAGCGCTGGGCCGCACTGGCCAGGATCTCCGCGAAGCCGCTCCCCAGCTGCTGCTGCCCGCCAGGGCGGTAGTCGAGGAGCAGCGGGACGCCCGGCCGGGCCGCGGCCCTCGATTGCGTGAAGCCAAGCGTCGCGCCGTTGGCGGCGACGAACGTGCTGTCCGAGCCGTGGCGCAGGAGCAGGTCCGGCTGCCACTCGGTGACGGCGATGTGCACCGTGGACGGCAGCTGGGTCGTGACCGTGGCGGTGCGCACCCACGGCAACGCGGCGAGCCGCGCGCGGATGGCGTCGCCGTCGACGGTGAACAGGCTGGTCTGCGGCACTCGCGCAGCGGCGACCACGGCATCGCGGCTCAGCAGGTGGTCGCCGACGACGTCCACGGTGTGGACCTTGAATGCCGGCGAGAACAGCAGCGCGGCAAGGATGCCGACCTGCACAAGCAGAAAGCCGGCGGCGGCGACACGCCGGAACCGCGAGCCGTGGTGGCTGTCAGCGACGGGCGCGGCGTGACGAGGCCCGTGACGGCGCCTCCGTGGCGAGGCCTCCAGGGGAACACCGGCTGGGACATGGAAGCGACGGCCCATCCGAGGCCCGTCGACGAGGCCTGCAGCCACGGCACGTACCTGCGCATGGCGCGCGGCGACGTCGTCAAGTGGCGGGGTCGCGCGCGGGGGGCGCTCTCGGAGGTGCTGGGGCATCGATGTGAGGACGTGAGGGAGGACGTTTCGGCCCTGGGCGCCGGTTGGCACATTATGGGGTGGAATCCCGCCTCACAACCACTTCTCGACGCCAGATCCGCGCTCAGGCGGCACCGAGATATGTATCGGGGAGGTCGTTGGCGAAAAGCACCGCGTCACCGGCTGTCGCGATCCGGCCGATGACGGCGGTGGCGTCGGCGAGAGAGCGCACGACGTGCACACGCTCGTCGGGAATGCCCCCGGCGCGCAGCCCCTCGCGCAGCGCACGTCCCGGACGCGCGTCCATGACGATCACGTGGTCGCAGACCCGCGCGGCATGCTCACCGTAGCGCCGGTTCTCATCATCCTCGAGCGCACCGAGCTCGACGAGCCCTGGGGTGACCAGGATGCGGTGGCGGGCGTCGAGCTCGGCCAGCACCTCGAGCGCGTTGTGCACCCCGACCGGGTTGGCGTTGTACGAGTCGTCGATGACGGTGATCGCGATGCCGGTGGGGATGGGCTGCAGCCGGTGGTCGACAGCCGCAAGCGAGGTTGCGGCGCGCAGGGCCGGCTCGAGCGGCAGCCCCAGCCGGTGCACGGTCGCCAGCGCAGCGCTGACGTTGAGCACCTGGTGGCGTCCCAGCAGCGGGACTGTCACCTCGTGGCGCAGGCCGGCGATCGGCCAGCTCCAGGTGAAGGTTGACCCGCTCCCGGTGATCTGGACATCGCCGGCAACAACATCGAGGTCGATCGAATCGCCCTCGATGCCATAGCTGATCACCTCACCGCCGGCGGCGCGGGCGCGTGTGCCCAGGGCAGCGGTGGCGGCGTCGCCCGCGTAGACGATGGCGAACCCGGTTGCGGGCAGGGCCTCCAACGCCTCGTACAGGGCGGCCGCGATTCGGTCAACTGTGCCGAACCTCTCCAGGTGCTGCGGACCCACCGAGGTGAGCAGCGCGTGGCTGGGCCGCACCAGCGCGCAGATGGAAGCGATCTCACCGGGCGCGTAGGCGTCCATCTCGACGATGAAGGTGCGGTGCTCTTCGCCGAGAAGGTCGTTGACCGTTCGACTGACCCCCATCAGCGTGTTGAAGCTCTTCGGCGTCGCCAGGGTGGGTCCGTACTGCTCGAGAAAGTGCGCCAGGATGTGTTTGGTCGATGTCTTGCCGTAGCTGCCCGCGACGGCGATGACCAGAGGGTCGACCTGCTCGATGCGCCGGCGCGCCTGGCGCAGAAAGACGCGCCGCACCCACGCCTCGGCCGGGCGGTTGACGGCGTTCGCCGCCACCAGGAGAACCATGCCGAGCAGCGTCGCTCCGACGCTGGCGACCACCACCACCAGCCCGGCGAGCCACACCGGTGTCGCCAGCTGCACAGCGATGCCGACGCCGGCGGCGACGATCAGCGCGAGCACCGCGGTGCTGGCGAGCAGGCGGCGCAGCCGCGGCGTGAACACCAACGCCTTCTTGGGCGGCAGCCAGTGCCAGCCAGGCTGCGCGGCGAGACCACCGGCCAGCCATGCGCCGCCGAGCAGGGCGCGCAGAGGCGAGGTGGATGGATCGATCCATGCGGCCACGGTCACCGCCGCAGGCGCGGCGGCGGCAACCAGGACGGCGCGGTGCAGCAACCACGCGCGCCGGCAACCCCAGGCGAAGAGTCGGCCCGGCTCGTACTCCTCGATCTGGTGCATGCGTGCCGCAACCAGCACGATCCGGGTCAGCAGCCACAGCCAGGCAGCGGCGCCGAGCCCGGCGAGGACAGCCGTGAGCGCGGCGCTCACCCCGCGCTCCCCTCCAGGAAGACATCGACGATGCGGCAGAACCGGTCTGGCTGCTCGGCGTAGGCGAAGTGCCCGGATCCCTCGAGGATGACCAGGCCGGCGTCGGGGATGAGCCGGTCCATGGTGCGACCGTCGCTGAGCGGCGTCTCCTGGTCACGGTCGCCCCAGATGAGCAGTGTCGGCACTCGCAGCCGCGAGAGCTGCGCACGCAGGTCGGCGTTGACCAGCCGCACCATGCTGGCGCGCAGCGTCCCCGACGCCGCCCGGTAGTCGGCGCTGCCGCGGCGGTCGGCGCGCTTCGCGGCCGCGCGCCGCACCACCGCAGGAAGGCGGCGCGACCGCGCCGCCGCGCGGAGCAGCTTGAAGGTGCGCAGCCGCCAGTGGTACCGCGGGCCATGGCTGGGGCGGATTCCGGCGCTGTCGGTGAGCACCAGCTTGGCGACGCGCTCCGGGCAAGCTGCGGCGAGCGCGATTGCGATCCGCCCACCGTTGGAATGGGCCACGATGTGGCTGCGCGCGACGCCGAGTCGATCGAGCAGCGCGATGACCCATGCGCTGTACTCGTCGACGCCCCACGCGCTCGGTGGCGGCTCGGTGGCACCGAAGCCAGGAAGGTCAGGGACGATGACGCGATAGCCCGCCAGGCGGTCAGCGATGGGGAGCATCAGCTCTTTGGTGGCGCCCCAGCCGTGGAGGAGCAGAAGCGGTTGCCCAGTCCCAGCCTCGACCACCGCGGCGGTCGGTTCCTCACCTTCGTGTGCGGCGCCGCGCCCGGAGCCGCGTGGCTCCTGCGCACCGCTCACCTCGACGATTTGGGGCCACCACCGAGCATCCAGCGATCGAACACCGCGGTGCTCGCGGCGCGCCGCGCGTGGCGGCGCTGAGCGATCTGGATGAGCTCGTCGAGCAATGCGGTGAATGAGATCCCCGCCGGCTCGAACAGGTAGAAGGAGAGGGAGCCCGGGATCGGATTGATCTCGTTGACGATGAGCGCCCCGGCCGCGGGGTCGATCATGAGGTCGATACGGGCGACGCCGGAGGCGCCGATGGCCGCGAACGAGTCCAGGGCGGCCTCGGTGATCCGTTCCGCGAGGGCTTGCTCGAGGGGCGCGGGGATGAGCCGCTGCGCACCCTTCATCCCAGCGGACGCGCCCGACGCCTTGCCGCCCTTCGAGCGGTATTTGTCGTCGTAGGTCAGCAGCCCGCGCTTGGTGGGCTGCTCGAGCAGCGATGCACGCGCCCCGCTCTCATCGCCGAGCACTGCACAGTTGATCTCCACGATTCCCTCCTGGGCCGCCTCGATGATGCAGCGCTGGTCATAGGTCAGCGCCACCTCGAGCGCAGCGCTGAGCGCAGCCCGGTCGGTGACTCGCGCAACGCCGATGCTCGATCCCAGGTTCACCGGCTTGACGTAGAGCGGGTAGGGCGCCAGCTCCTCGGCACGATGGGCCGCCGAAGCAGGGTCGACGCGCCATTGCTCGCGCTCGATGCACACGTCGTCGAGCACCGGCAGGCCCGCTGCGCGCAGCACCGTCTTGGCCAGACGCTTGTCCATCGCCATGGCCGACGCGGCCACGCCACTGCCCGTGTACGGTACGCCCGCCATCTCGAGCAACCCCTGCAGCGTGCCATCCTCACCGAGGTTGCCGTGCACCAGCGGCATCGCCACCTCGACGTCGACGGGGTCGCTGCTGCCGCGCCCGAACGGCCCTCGCCGGGACGTGGTCACCGGCACGATGGTCATGCCCGGACTCGATGGGTCGACCAGCGGTGTCACCACGGTGCAGTCCGCCAGCAGGCTCTGCACGTCGCCGAAACGCCTCAGGTCGGCGAGCGCCTCGCCGGTGTACCAGCGGCCGTCCTTGGCGATGTAGACCGGGACGCGGCGGTGTTGCGGGGCGAGCGCGGCCATCGCCTGGTGGGCGGTGATCACCGACACCTCGTGCTCCACCGAGCGACTGCCGAAGATGCAGGCGACGGTGGTCACGACCCGCCCCGGGCCGCGGCCTGGGCCGGCAGAGGCTCGCCAAGGACCACGATCTCTCGCTCGAGAACGACATCGAAGCGCGCTGCCACCTCGTTGCGTGCGATGTCCACAAGCGCGAGGACGTCGGCGGCGGTCGCCCGCTTGATGTTGAGGATGAAGTTGGCGTGCTTCGGCGAGATCTGCGCCCCACCGTGGGTGCGGCCCTTGAGCCCGGACTCCTCGATCAGGCGGCCGGCGAAGTCCCCGGGCGGGTTCTTGAAGGTGCTGCCCAGGCTGCGCACCCCGTACGGTTGGGTCCGCTTCCGTTCCGCCTGCACGGCGTCGGTGCGAGCGCGCACGGTGGGGATCGCCTGCGCAGAGACGGTGAAGCTGCCGCGCATCACCACGTGACCACGCAGATCGCCCTTGAACCTCGACTCGCGGTAGGAGAATCCGCAGTCTGCTGCGCTGAGCCATCGAGTGGTCCCATCCGGGGCAGCCACCTCACATTCGACCAGTGTGCCTGCCACGTCGCCGCCGAAGGCGCCTGCATTGCCCCACACGGAGGCGCCGCAGCTGCCCGGCACGCCGATGCCCCACTCCATGCCGGCGATGCCCAGACGGGCAAGATCGAGCGCCACCCGCGGCATCATCGCTCCGGCGGCGAGGGTCACGGCTGCCTTGCCAACCCTCATCTCTTTGCTCAGCGGCCGCACTGCCAGCCCGCGCACTCCCCCGTCGAGGATGAGCGCGTTGCTGCCAGCCCCGACGACCGTCACGGGGACGCTCGACTCCGTGCATCGCGCCAGCAGCTCCGGGAGCGTGGCGAGGTCGTCGACCCCCACGAAGAAGTCCGCGGGTCCGCCGATGCCGTACTGACTGTGCCGGGCGAGCGACTCGTTGCAGCGCACCCCGGGCCAGCCCGCCAGCCATTCAGCGGACACGCGACGCCTCCAATGAGCGGACCAGCCGGGCGGCGATCTTCTCGAAGCCGCCCAGGGAGAGGACGTTAAGCACGTCACCAGCGCGCACCATCCGTTGGACCAGCGCGATCGCCTCATCCGAGGAGTCGACCACGTGCACCGGCGCAACAGCCGAGACCCTGGCGGCGACATCGTGGCTGCTGATGCCCGAGGCCATGCCGCGTTCGCGGGCGGCCTCGATCGGCCCCAGGATCACCACGTCTGCGCCCGTGAAGCTGCGGCTGTAGTCCTCGAGGAGCGTGCGCGTGCGGGAATACGTGTGCGGCGTGTGGATGGCGACGACGCGGCGCCCGGGGAAGCGGAGTCGCGCCGCTGCGATGGTGGCCTCGACCTCGGTCGGATGGTGCGCGTAGTCGTCGACGACGGTGATGCCGTCGACGTCGCCGCAGACCTCGAACCGCCGGGCGGGTCCCCTGAAGGTGGCGCACGCTTGCACGATCGGCCGCCACGACGCACCCGCGTCGGTCGCGAGCAGCAGCGCGGCCGTGGCGTTGAGGGCGTTGTGGACACCGGGGAACGTGAGCGTCACCGCGGTGGACGAACCCCCGTGCGTGACCGTGAAGTGCTGCCGGTCGTCGTGGTCGTCGCCGATCTGCACCTGCCAGTCCGCGTCTGCCACCGTGCCATAGGTGAGCACCCGGCAGCGGGCGTGGGCGACGAGGCCAACGCACTCCGGATCGTCGGCGCAGAGCACGAGAAGAGCGCTCGGCGGCAGTGAACCAACCAGCTCGATGAAGGGGGCGCGGTACGCTGCCAGCGTCGGATAGACATCGGGGTGGTCAAGCTCGAGGCGGGTGACACAGGCAGCTGCAGGCTGGATGTGGAGGAACTTGGGGCGCGGGTCCCACGGTGCGGTGGTGTATTCGTCGCCTTCGAAAACGAAGGGACCACCGCCGAGCCGGGCGCTGCCGCCGAGGTCGAGCGAGGTGGAGCCGAGCCGGAATCCCGGGTCCATCCCGCTGGCATCGAGCATGTGGGCGAGCAGCGACGACGTGGTGGTCTTGCCGTGCGTTCCGCACACCGCGATGCGCCAACGATCCGCGGTCAGGCGGAGGTAGAACTCGATCTCGCTGCACACCGGCAGGTCGCGATCGCGAGCGGCGAGCCACTCCGGGTTGTCGGCACGCGTCTGGTTGCCCACCACCACCAGGTCGGGAACGCCCCACCGTTCAAGGTTGGCGGCGGCGCTGCCGTCGACCCAGTCAATGCCGGCTGTGGTGAGGATGTCGGTCGTCGGCGCATAGGCCTGGTCGTCGGAGCCCGACACCCGCCAGCCCTGCTCGCGCGCTACCAGGGCGGCGCCGCTGACCGCATAGCCGCAGATGCCGAGGAAGTGAACGTGACCGGTCACGCCGGAATTCTCGCCGGAGCACCGCTGAGGGCGTGCAGCAGGCTCACCACCCGCGCCGCCGCGTCGCGCCGGCCAAGTCCGTCGCTCGCTGTGGCCATCCGGCGCCATGAAGCGGGCTCTTCGATCAGGGCGGTCAGCTCGCTGTCGACACGAGCGGGTTCGCAGTCCGCGTCGGGGATGAGCCGCGCCGCGCCGGCGTCGACATACGGGGCGGCGTTGAAACGCTGGTGATCACCCGCATGAGGGTATGGCACCAGGATCATGGGACGCCCCAGCGCCGCGCACTCGGCAAGCGAGGAGCCGCCGGCGCGCATCAACACCAGGTCTGCGCTGGCGATCGCCGCGCCGACGTCGTCGATGAACTGGCTGAGCACCCAGCGCGACCGGGACTCCGGCAGCAGAGCGTCGGCGACGGCGCGCATCTCGTCGATGTCAAGGCTGCCGGTCTGGTGGGTGATGCGCAACCACGGGAACCTCTCGAGGAGGGCGGCAACGCAGCCGGCGACCGCGCGGTTGATGCGTCGCGCACCCTGCGAGCCGCCCATCACGAGCACCTGCTCGCAGCGGTCGCGCAGAGGACGCAGCGGCGCGGCTAGCACTTCGGCACGAATCGGGTTGCCGGTGTTGACCACGCGAGCGCGGCGAAGGTGCGCCGCCGTCTCCTCGTATGACGCCGCCACCAGGCTGCCACGCCGCGCCAGCAGGCGGGTGGCCCGCCCGGGCAACGCGTTCTGTTCCAGCAGCGCCACCGGCGCGCGCAGCGTGCGCGCCGCGATCACCACCGGCACACTGACGTAGCCGGCGCCGCCGACGACGACGTCGGCACGGAAACCGCGGATGATGCCGCGCGCCGCGACGATCGCCGCCGGCAGCTGTGCGGCGAAGCGGGTCAGGCTGGCCGCACTCCCCGCGTCAAGCCCGGAGATGCGCAGGGTCTCGAGGCGGAAGCCGGCCGCCGTCACCATCCCTTCGGCGACGCCGCCACGCCGACCCACGACGAGCACCTCGCCGCCGGGGTCAGTCCGGCGCAACTCCTGGGCGACGGCCAGCACCGGTGTCAGGTGGCCACCCGTCCCGCCTCCGGCGATCAACGTGCGCACGCAACATCACTCCCTGTCTGCGGCCCTGCGCCGACACATTGCAGAGGATGCCGACCCCCGCGAGCGTCACGGCCAGTGAGGTGCCACCGTAGCTGATGAAGGGCAGCGGGACGCCGGTGGTCGGGATCACACCGGTGACCGCGCCGATGTTGACGAAGGCCTGGATCCCAATCCACGCGGAAATACCTCCGGCGAGCAGTGCCCCGTATGCATCGGGAGCGCGCAGCGAGGCGCGGACGCCGCGCCACAGCAACAGTGTGAACGCCAGCACCACGGAAACAGTTCCAACCAGGCCGAGCTCCTCGCCGATGATGGCGAAGATGAAGTCGGTGTGAGCCTCGGGTAGCCATTGGTACTTCTGCACCGAGTTGCCCAGGCCAACCCCCGCGAACCCGCCGCTGCCCAGCGCATACAGGGCCTGGCAGGCCTGGAACCCGGTGGTGAGGGGATCATCACACGGGTGGGTGAAGTTGGTCAGGCGGCTCGACCGGTATGCGACCAGCGTGACCAGCAGGTAGCCGCCCACCATGACCACGCCGAGCAGCACCAGGAGGTGGCGCTTGCGCACCCCGCCGAGCGCGAGCAGTGCGATCGCCGTGCCCGCGATGATGATGCTGCTACCGAGGTCGCGTTCGAGCAGGACGAGCGCGAGGAGAACGCCGACCAGCAGCCCGTAGTCGCGGACACCGCGGATGGTGCGGACCGCCGGGGCGCGGTCGCACAGCCACTTCGAGAAGAACAGCACCGCGACAAGGATGGCGATCGCCGACGGTTGCACGGACAGCGGTCCGATGGTGAACCAGCGCCGGGCCCCGTTGGCCTGGGTGCCGAAGTGCGGAAGCAGCACGAGGACGAGCAGCGCCACCATGCAAAGCCCCACCACCGGCGTCAGCCGGCGCAGCCTGTGGTAGTCGATGCGCGCGAGGATGACCAGCGCGGTGACGCCGAGCGCCATGCCGATGACCTGCCTCTCGAAGAAGTAGTTGGCATTCTCGAACCACAGGTATCCCAGCGCCTCGCTGGCGCTGTACACCATCACCAGGCCGAAGGCGCACAGCGCGGCGATGTCCGTGAGCAACCAGCCGTCGACGCCACCCAGGCTGAGAGCGCGGCCGCCGGTCAGCGTCTCGCGCAGGCGCATCGCCGGAACCGCCAGAGGCCGTGCGCGCGCTGCCATCAGGCCGGCTCCCGGCGGGGCGGCAGAGCCTGCACCGACGCGCTGAACGCCGACCCGCGCTCCTCGAAGCTGGTGAACTGGTCGAAGCTGGCGTAGCCGGGCGCGAGCACGACCACGTCGCCGGCGATGGCACGGTCGGCGGCCACCGCGATCGCGGCGTCCTGGTCGGCGACCACGACGCGAGAAGCGTAGCCCAGTGCCGCCAGGGCCGCGTCGAGCTCCGCGGCCGTGTCTCCGTTGAGGATTGCCAGGCGCGCGTGGCGGGCGACGGCGGCGGCGAGCTCGCCGGCGGGAACGCCCTTGCTGTGGCCTCCGCCGATCCAGACGATCGGACGGTCGAACGACTCCAGCGCCCGCGTCGCGGCGTCGACATTGGTTGCCTTGCTGTCGTTGATCCAGAGGATGCCGTCGCGGTCGGCGACGACCTCCAGGCGATGGGGCACTGCGGTGAATTCCCGCACGGCGGCCGCGATGTGGGGCGCCGGCACGCCGGCGGCATGGCCCACCGTGGTGGCAGCGAGCACGTTGAGGACGTTGTGCGCGCCAAACAGAGGGATGTCGGTGACGGGCATGACCGCGTACGGACGGCCGCCCTCGATGATGACCAGCTCAGGGCCTTCGACGGTTGCGCCGTCGACGATGCCCGCGCCGATGCCGAAGAACCGCACCGGGGCGGCGGCCCTGGCAGCCATCGACCTTGTCACCGGATCATCCCAGCCGAGCACGGCAAACGACTGCGCATGCTCGATGGCGCGGCGCTTGGCCGCCGTGTACGCCTCGAGGCTGCCGTGCCTGTCGAGATGGTCGGGGCTGAGGTTCAGCACAGCGGCGATCTCACACCTTGGCGCCAGCACGGACTCGAGCTGAAATGACGACAGCTCCAGGACCACCCAGTCGTCGCTGCCCACGGCGTCGAGGCGATCGAGCATCGTGGCCCCGATGTTGCCGCCCAGATGGACGCGGCGACCGTCGTGACCGATCACCGCCGCGCAGAGGCTCGTGGTGGTCGTCTTGCCGTTGGTGCCGGTGATCCCCACGATGTGGCCAGGGCAGCGTTCGAAGACGAGCGCCATCTCGCTGCGCACCGGGATGCCCAGCTGTCGAGCCAGCTCGAGCTCGGGTGCCGTCCAGGACACGCCCGGTGAGGGGCATACAAGGGTGGCGCCGCGAACCATGTCCGTCTGGTAGCCGCCGAGCTGCGTGCGCACGGTGGTGGGTAGCGAGGACGCCAGCTCGCGCAGCCCGTCGTTGTCGCCGCGGTCGACGACCACGACGTCGTACCCATCGGCGGCGAGCACTCGCGCACACGCCGCACCGCTGCGGCCGAGGCCGATCACGACCGCACGACCGCTCACCCCACCACTCCGCGCGCGCGAGCGTAGAGGACGGTGAGCAACGTGCCCACCGCGGCGGCGGCGGTGAAGCACACCACCAGCCGCTGCTCACGCAGCCCCAGCTCCTCGAAGTGATGATGCAGAGGGCTGGCCCGCAGGATTCTGCGCCTGAAGCGCCTGACCGCGGTCACGTTGATGATCACGCTCAGGGTCTCGGCGACGAACACAATGCCCATCAGCGGCAGCAGCCAGAGAATGTGGAGCTCGGCGGCGACGGCGACGAGCGCACAACCAAGCGCCAGTGACCCGGTGTCGCCCATGAAGAGGCGCGCCGGGAACCAGTTGAAGAGCAGGAAGGCCACCAGCCCGCCAACCAGGGCGGCGCTGACCACAACCGCCGGCAACGCGTGCTGATGCAGCGCGATGGCGAGGAGCCCGGCGAACACCACGGCTGCGCAGCTGGCTGCGAGTCCGTCGACCCCGTCGGTGAGGTTGACCGCGTTGCTCACCGCGACCACAGCGACAATGCTCGCCAGGATGATGCCAGCGCCGTGCAGGTCGGGCGCTCCGAGACCTGGCACGTACTGGCGGGTGGCGCCGACGACGTCGAGGCCGATGCCGACCAGCAGGCCGATGAAGGCCTGGAACGCCAACTTCTCCCGTGCGCCGAGCCCGAACACGCCGCGGCCGTGGATGTTGGCGCGGTCATCGAGCAGGCCGAGCAACGCGCCCGCGCCAAGCGCAAAGACCATGACGAAGCCCAGCCGGCTGCGGTCGAAGGCCAGCCATGCGGCGGCGACGATCGCGCAGAAGAGCACGCCACCCATGGTCGGCGTCCCCTCCTTGATGACGTGGGTGGTCGGGCTGTACGCCTGCACGCGCTGCCCGGCCCCATGGCGTGCCAGCTGCGTGATCAACCATGGGTAGAGGGCAACTCCGGCAAGCAGCGCCAGGCCGAGCACCACCGCGGCGTGCCTCCCGGCAGGATGCGCCACTCGTCGATGGCCACCTGGGCGACCTGCTACCAGACCGGCGCGGCGAGCGTCGCGCCGAACCGCTGCACCCTCGTCTCCTGCGGGTAGTTGAGCACCACCAACATTGTGAATCGAGGGTTCTTGGCGGGGAGGAAGCCGGCGAACGACACCACGAGGTTGGAGCCGTAACGACCGTTCTGCGCGACGCTGGCGGTGCCGGTCTTGCCGGCCACCTCGCCTTTGAAAGCTGGGATTCGAGCGAGCGAACCCTCGGCGCCGCGGTCCTCGACCACGCCGGTCATCATCTGCGCCAGGGTGCCCGCGGCCGCGGTCGAGATCACCCGGCGACTGGTCGGCTTGACCGCTGTCGACCTGCCGGTGGTGGGGTCGATGACCGCCTGCACCGCGTGTGGCTGGACCCACACACCTCCATTGCCGACGGCGTTGACGGCGGCGAGAATCTCGATCGGGGTCACCTGGATGTGCTGGCCGAATGCCGCCTCAGCGAGGTCAAGCGGGCTCTGGGTGCTCTGCGGCGCGAGCGGCACATTCTGCTCGCCGGCCAGGTCGACGCCGGTCGGTGCGCCCACGCCGAAGGACAGCAGGTTGCGGTAGAAGGCGTCGGGGCCCATCAGCTGGCCGACCTTGATGGCGCCGTTGTTGAGCGACTCGTCGAGCACATACTGCATGTTGATGGTGCCGTGCGCGCGGTTGTCCCAGTCGTGGATGGTGGCGCCGTCGATGGTCGTGGGACCCTCGTTGAACGTGTACCCGGGGGTGATCGCACGGGTGTTGAGGCCACCGGCAAAGGTGATCACCTTCTCGACCGATCCCGGCTCATAGACATTCGACACGGCGAGGTCGCGAAGGTTGCCGATCGACGAGCTCCAGTAGGCGTTGGCGTCGTACGTCGGGGCCTGGGCCCAGGCTTTGATGACGCCCGTCTTGGTGTCCATCATGATCAGCGTCCCTGACGCTGCCTGGGCGCTGGCAACCCCCTGGGCGAGTGCCTGCTCGGCCCAGTACTGCAACTGGGAGTCGAGCCCAAGCTGAAGGTCCTGGCCGTTGCGCGCATTCGCCTGCGGGTCGTTGCTCAACGTGATCGAGTTGCCGGTCACGTCCCGCACCGTCGACTGGCGGCCGTCGGTGCCGTGCAGGATGCGGTCGTAGTAGGACTCGACCCCGTACTGGCCGTGGCCGTCGCTGTTGACGTAGCCGAGCAGGTTGGCGGCGAATGAGGCACCCGGGACCGGTGAGGGCTCATAGACCCGCTGCGTGGCCGGTTCCACAACGATCCCCGGAAGGTTGAGCGCGGACAGCCGGTCGGTCACCGCCTGTGAGACCCCCTTGGCCAGGTACACGAAGCGCGTCTGTTCTGAGATGAGTCCCAGGATCGTGGTCGCGTCCGCTGACAGCACCGGCGCCAGCTGGCGGGCGACATCGCCGCGAGTGGTCACCGCGATCAAGCCGGGGTCGGCGTAGACGTCGTAGACGGTCTGGTTGCTGACCAGCACCCTTCCGGTGCTGTCGAGGATGCGGCCCCGCGTCGCCGGGATGACGACCGACTTCTGGTGGAGGGCGGTCGCCGTGGCCGCGAGCTGGGCGTGCTGACGCACCTGCACATCGAAGAGCCGCACGCAGACGGTGCCGGCCATCGCCGCGAATGCCAGCACCAGCCACATGCTGCGGTGTCGGAAGTCGGGTGCCTCAGGCGCGAACCAGCCGCGCACCCCGGGCGGTTGGCTGTCGGTGCGACGCCGGCTCACCCTCCTGCCCCGTGGTCCGAGGAGCGGACGCCGAGGGCGCCTCCGACACTGGCGACGAACTGCTGGAGCGGGTCACCACCGCCCGGCTGCGCTGCGATCAGCGGCCCGGGAACTTTCACCACCGGCTTGAGCGGCACGTTGACGTAGGACCAGTGCCCAGCCGGCCGCATGCCGAGCTTTTGAGCCGCGGCGACGATGCGCTCGGCGCTCTCCAGGCGAGCCAGCTGATCGCCGAGCTGCGCATTCTGCCCGCGCAGTTGCTGGTTCTGGTCAGAGAGCACCACCGCCTGGTACGTCGCCGAGGTGGAATGAGCGCTCTGGCTGACGTAGGCGACACCGACCCCGGCAAGCGCAGCGATCAGCGGAAGCAACGGAAGCGGTGTGCGCGGACCGCCGCGGCGCAGGCGGGTCCGGCGCGCTGGCGATTCGTCCAGCGGGACACCGGTGAGGTCGTCGGCAGGCAGTTGAAGGCGCGTCTTTTTGGGCAATGCCCGAATCTCCGTATGGGTGAGGCGTTGGGTGGGTGACGGATGCGGACGGATGACCGACGATGCGGATCAGCGCGCGTCGTCGAGCTTCTCGGCGATGCGCAGCCGGGCGGAGCGGGCTCGCGGGTTGGTGGCGAGCTCAGCGGCGTCGGGCTTGATCGCCTTGCGGCTGAGGAGGAGAAGAGAGGCCCGGTGAGCGCAGGTGCAGTGTGTCTGTTGGGGCGGACATAGACAGTTCTGTGCTGCGACGTGGAGTGCGTTCTTGACAATGGTGTCCTCAAGGGAGTGGAAGGAGACAACCCCAAGACGCCCACCGGGCCGGATGATGCGAATTGCTGCCTGCAGTCCCGCGGTGAGGCTCTCCAGCTCGTGGTTGACCTCGATGCGGAGCGCCTGGAATGTACGGGTCGCCGGGTGGATCCTCTTCGGCCAGAAGCGGCGTGGGATGGTCCGCTCGATCACCTCACTCAGCTGAGTCGTGGTGGCGATGGGGTGCCCAGCTCGGCTGCGGACGATCGCCGCGGCGATGCCGCGGGCGAACCGCTCCTCCCCGTAGGTTCGGATCAGGGCGACAAGGTCAGCCTCGGGCCATTCGTTGACGATGTCTGCTGCGCTGGCGCCCGAACTGGAATCCATACGCATGTCGAGCGGACCGGGTAGGCGGAAGCTGAAGCCACGCACCGGGTCATCGAGTTGCAGAGAGGAGATGCCGAGATCGAGCACGACGCCGTCGACACTCGGAAACCCGTGCTGGACGGCGATCGACTCCATGTCGGCGAAGTCGCCATGGGCGGGGACCATCGCCTCGCCGTGGTCTGCGAAGCGTTGCCGCGCCAGGGCCACGGCGGCCGGGTCGCGGTCGATCGCAAGGATGCGCCCGCCGGGGAGGACGCGTTCGAGGAACGCGGCGGCATACCCGCCGGCACCCAGGGTGCCGTCGACGTACGTCTGCCCCGGCCGGGGCTGCAGGCTCTCTATGAGGGGGTGTAGAAGGACCGGCCGGTGACCCGTCGCCTCAGGCGTCGGACCACCGGGCGTGGCGGGGGTGTCGTCGTCCATGTCGGCCACGATCGACATGGAAACCCTTTTCGTCTTTTCTGCGGATGGCCGCGGTCACGCGGGGTCGTCCGGCACGGCTGGGCCGGAGCGACCAACTCGATCGCCCAGCTCGGTGAAGGTCTTCGCATCGAGACCTCCCCGTTCGGCGTCCCACACCACGTCTCCGACGATCTCCACCACGTTGGAGACACCGACGAAGACGGCGTGATCCTCGATGCGGGCGAAGGTTCGGTGGTCGGGTGTGAGCAGGATGCGACCCTGGGCATCGACCTCGACCTCGCGCGCACCGGCGTAGAGATGACGCATGAACAGGCGCTGCTCGGCCGAGCTCTCGGCCGTGAGCCTGAAGTGCCGCTCGTACTCCTGCCACTCCTGGGCGGGCCTGATCACGAGACGGTTTTCCGCGCCGGGGGCAACCACTGCACCGGCGAGGTCGCGGCGGAACTGAGCAGGGAGGGCGACGCGACCCTTGGAGTCGACGGCATGGCGGAAGCTTCCGTAGAACACGCCTCAGACCCACCGATCACGTCGCTGCCGCCGGTTGCGCACATTCGTGCCCTTCTTCCCCACTTTTCACCACTTCGCCCCACCAGTGGCGGAAAGGTAGCAGTCTGAACTCAACGCGTCAACGCGAACAGATGTGCGTGTACATCTCTTCACAGGCGCCGCGAGTCAACTCCCCGCGCGGGGCATCCTCCAGACATCGACCCCGAGCTCGTGCTCGGGCGCAACGCCGGCCAGCCAGGTGGCGAACTGTATGGCAGCGCTGTTCGAGCCGGATTGGAACGGGCCCACCACGATGAGGCTGACGCCACGACCCCGGAGGTCCGACAGCATCGTGTCGCGAACGGCCGCAGTGCGTGGGATCGGCGAAACAGCGTTCAGCGAGACGTTGTAGGACTCGGCGGTGACCGCTGTCCCGGTCCCGCCGACCGTAGCGGTGCCGTCCGGACCGACGATGTAGATGTAGCCGCCGACCATCGAATAGCTGTAGCCCGCCTCGGCCTGCCACAGCATGGGATTGGCGATCGGCTCCTCGGCTGGGTATGGCAGCACGAGCACGGTTCGGCCATCGAGCAAAGCGTGACCGGTGGCGGACGTGAAGAGCGCCGGCGCGGTCGCAGCGGTGGCGCCAAGCGGCAGCACAGGAAGCAGCGACGCCCCGGCGACAACCACGGCAAGGCCGGCCCGAAGCCGCGAGTGCCCGCGGCGCACATGGCGCTCGATGAACACAGCGATCATCAACGCCACGCCCAGGTCGACGAAGACCGACATCCTCTCGGTGAGCACATTGCTGAGGATCGGCAGCCGGGACACAAGCAGCCACGGCAGCGGAATGGGGGTGATCTGGCCGCCGACATGGAGGTGAGCGCCGAGGCTGAGCACCAGCATGCACGCGGTGGCAATCGCGATGACGCGCATGATCGAATCCCGGCGGTCGAGCCAGATCGCAACACCGCACAGAGCGATCACCGGCACGCCGAGGAAGCCCGTCCACTCCTCCGGGTCGCGCACCGCGGCGGCGGTGAGACCCGTGAGGAAGGTCGGTGAGAGCAGGTTCTCCTTGGTCGGAATCACCAGGTTGGCGAGGTCTGTCGCGCGCGCGGCCGGTGCACCGATCACCGTGTTGAGCGGGATCGCGTGGGGGCCGAACAACTGGAACCAGAGCGGGTAGCCGCAGAGCACCAGCGCAACCGCGGCGGCCACCGCCAAGCCGCGGAGCACGTGACCTGCGGACGATCGCACCGCGCTGCGATGAGTTGCCGCAAGCACCGCCACGACGGCGCCCGCGGCGATCAGCGTGGTCAGCATCAACTCGGACGAGAGGGCAAACTCGAGGCCGCAGGCAGCGCCGATCAGAGCGCCCACCCGGCTCGCCGGGTAGCGCCGTCGCACCACCAGCTCGTCCACGAGGATGAGCAGCAGCGCGATCCTGAAGCAGCCGGCCAGGTGCAGCTGGCCGAGCAGGTGACCGGTGATGAAGGGGCTGAACACGAAGATCGCACCGGCGACGAATGCCGGGACAGCGCCAGCGCGTGCGCAGCGGCGGGCCAACAGGAAGACTGCGAACCCGTCAAGGGCCAGCGCCAGCGTCACCGCGACGTTGTAGGCCACGACAGGTCCCCACGCGGCGACGACTGGAGACATCAGGATTCCCCACGGCGTGATCGCCGGGCCCCAGAGAAGGTTGACGCCTGTAGGGGGATTGATCACCGCTGACTGCAACAGGCTCTCGCCGTGGCCGAGCGCATGAGCCGGCCAGCCGAGAAACCACATGTCCATCAGGGCGTCGCCGCCCGAGCCCGGGTATGTGTGAGCCGGGTTGAGCCACGCGGGGAACACGTAGGCGATGGCCAGGATCAGGAAGGCAAGTGCAGCGAGGACCGTCGGTGACCCGCGGAGACGTCGCGCTGCGCTGGACACGCGCGGACCATACACCGGGATTCGCCGCCCCGCCGACGGGGTTACCATCAGCTGGCAAGCCGGCCGGACGGCCGCGGGCGCTCGTCGTCCGAGGAAAGTCCGGGCTCCACAGAGCAGGGCGCTGGGCAACACCCAGTCGGGGTGACCCGAAGGAGAGTGCCACAGAAATGACACAGCCGG
>JANWHI010000052.1 GCA_025450495.1 Candidatus Dormiibacter sp.
TACACGGTGACGCGGGTGGTGTCGGGGTCGGTGAGCAGGCGATCGACGAAATAGCTGCCGATGAAGCCGGCGCCACCGGCGATGAGGACACGCCGCAGCGTGGGCTCGGTCATGCCGAGGTGTGGGTCACCGACTCCCACTTAGTCTGCGCCACCGCCAGCGCCGGGTGCGAGACCAGCAGGTGCCAGACGACGGCACAGAGTCCCTCGGTGTGCGGCGTGACCCGATCGGGGTAGGCCGGGGGGATGACCACGCACGCGTCGGCCACCTCGCGGGTGAAGCCACCGTCGCGGCCGACCACGCCGTAGATCGCGGCTCCCCGCTCGCGGGCGAGCTCGAGAGCGGTGACCAGGTTGACCGACACGTTGCGAGCGCGGTTCCCACCACCGACGGAGAAGACGAGGACCGCGTCGGCGACACTCAGCCTCGATCCCCGCAGCCATTCCACGAAGCTGGTGTCCCAGCCGTCGTCGTTGATCCGGGCGGTGAGCTCGGAGACGTTGTCGGTGGGTGTGTAAGCCTCGAACTCGCAGATCTTGCGGAAGTCGTTGACGGCATGGCTGGCATGGCCGGCCGAGCCACCGACACCGAGGATGAACAGCCGCCCACCGCGCTCGCGCACCGCACCCAGCCCGGCAGCCATCGCCTCCACCTCGGCGCTGTCGATCGACTGCAGGATGGCGACCGACTCGCCGATGAATTGATCCGCGAAGCTGCTCATGTCACGTCATCAGCGGCCGCCCACGCGGGGACCGCGCAGGGCGGCTGCGTGGACAAGCAGGGTGGCAGCGAAGGTCATGAAGCTGGTCATCACCAGGAGCAGGCCGGTGATCGCGAAGTAGATCTGGTGCTGATGGCTGAGCGGCAGGCGCAGACCGGAGCCC
This sequence comes from Candidatus Dormiibacter sp., assembly GCA_025450495.1. The sequence goes on from JANWHI010000052.1 coordinate 885, forward strand.
ACGTAATCGACGATCAGACCAACCGCGAGCAGGACACCGACGACGAACATCGCCGCGGCGATGAGCATCGTTCGCGTGTAGGCGAAGACGGACAGCCAGCGACGCGTCGCCCTGCCCGTGTAGTCGTGCAGCACCTGGACGATGCATCCCAGGTAGAAGCTCTGCAGGCCGAGGACGGTCAACGTCAGCCCGAACAGCATCCAGTACAGCGAGAGCACCAGCGGGCCGATGGTCACCGGCCCAAAGGTGAGGGGGACGACGATCAGCAGGCCGATCACGGCGAGCGCCAGACCCGGCTTGAGTAGGAAGAAGTCGGCGCCGTAGATGAACATCGCCTTGAGGTTGAGCCAGGCTGCCTGGAACGGAGAGAACCACCCTAGGCGCTTGTGATGGCTGACGCGGCCCTCGCGGTCCTTGAGGAACGACACCGGGACCTCGGCGGTGCGCAGCTGCATGTGGACCGACTTCAGCACCATCTCCGACGCGTACTCCCAGGACTGGGAATTGAGATGCATGCGTTCCAGGGCGTCGCGGGTGATGCCGCGCATGCCGCAGTGGATGTCGGAGAACCGGCTGCCGAACAGCGTGTTGAGGATCAGCGTGGTGATCGGCGTGCCCAGGTAGCGGTGCAGGGCGGGCATCGAGCCCTTCTCGATGGCGCCTTTCCATCGCGAGCCCATCACGAACTCATTGCCCTGCTCGAAGCTGACGATGAATGGTGACAGCTGGCGGAAGTCGTAGGTGCAGTCGGCGTCACCCATGATCACCCAGCGCCCGCGAATGTACGGGAGCGCATCGATGTACGCTCGGCCGAGTCCGCGGGCGGGAACCCGGAGCACTCGTGCCCCCGCCGCGAGCGCAAGCTCCGCGGTCCGGTCGGTGGAGCTGTCGACGATGACGATCTCACCGGCGACACCGGCGTCCGCGAGGCCGGCACGGCACCACGCGACGAAGTCGCTGACGGTGACCTCCTCGTTCATCGCCGGGATGACGATCGACAGCACCGGGTCGGCAACGTCGTCGGCCGGCACCAGGATGCTGACGGACGCCTGCCGCTCCTCCCGCCGTCCGCCGTCAGCACCTGCCATCGCGATCACGGCGATGTCGGTGAGGGCCGGGGGCAATGGCGCCGAGCGGGGCAAAGGCAAAAATTTCCTCAGGTGAGCCGGCGGCCTCGCGGCGCCGGGGCGGATGCACCGGTGGTAGGGGGAAATGGTACAGGTACCTGCTGGTGGTGAATTCCCAGAAGGCCCGACCCGCGCAGCGTTCGCTCATCGTGGCGGCGCTGGGGCGGGGCCTCTCGCTCGCCGTGCTGATCGGGCTGGCCGTGGCCGTGGCCGCGATCGTGGCCAGGTACCTCGACCACCGCATCGACCCGACGCTGCACGTCTCCACCGACGTGATCGGCTATCCGACCTTCAACGCCTTCAACCCGTCGGTGTACGTGGCGTATTACGAGCTGGCCGTGCTGGTCTTCCCGGCCGTCTGCGTGGCCAGCTTCTTCGGCGGGCTCTGGGTGTGGCGACGGCTGCGCGTGCCGCTACCGGTTTTCACGGATCGCCGGGCGACGCGCACAGTCGATGCGGCCGACGCAGCGCCAGTCCAACCAGGTGACATGGTGGCCTTCCTCGCCGCGGGGGCCAGACTCGGGCTGGTCGGTGGCATCCTCGGCCTGGCTGCATCGATCGCGCGCCACGACGCCCCGTCCACCGTCTGGCGCTCCGTGCTTCTCGCCGCCGCGGCGTACATCGTTGTCATCGGCGCCGTGTCCGCCCTGCTGGCACGCCGGCGCAGCAAGATGCGGTGGCAGGTTTCCCTGCGAACCCAGATGGGACGTCTCAACGCTGCCGGCGCGTGCCTGACCCTGGCGGGGCTGCTGGCAGCGTCGCAGAACACCCAGGTCACCGTGCTGAGCGACCACACCGTGCATCACTACGCCTGGATGCCGAACTGGCTCGGAATCGTCGTCGTGGCCGTCGCGCTGGTTCTCACCGCACGTGCTCTGCGTCGCGCCCGGAGCAACCCCACTGCCGTGGCCCGCGTCGAGCGCCGCCTGGTGTTCCTGGTGGCCGTGCCGGTCTTTCTCTTCCTCGGGCTCGCGTTCATCTTCGGCGAGCTTGGCAATCTCGACGCCTTCGAGACCGGGCAGAGCCTGACCACGTTGCGCCTCGTCCAGGCGGGTCTCTTCCCCTGGCGCGACTGGATCAGCACGCACGGCATCCTCGAGGACGCGTTCCAGACGATGTTCACCAGCGCCGCGATCCAGGACAGCAACTGGGGCACTGCGGCGGGGCGAACGCTGCTGGTGAGGCCGCTCTGCCTGCTCAGCTTCTACTTTCTTGCCTACCGCGTCTTCGGCAAGCGGTGGCTGCTGCTGGCTCCCGCGCTGGGCGTGCTGTTGCTGGTCACCGAGCTCGGGTACGTGGTGATCTTCGTGCGCTTCGCCTTCTGGCCCCTGCTGCTCGTGCTGCTCTGGTTTGTGCTCGAGAGGCGCAGGCGCAGGCTGGCATTCGGGCTCGGAGCGGCGCTCGTCGTCCAGGCGGTGATCTCTCCCGAGACTGCGTACTGCATTCCCGCCGCCGGGCTGGCTGTTCTCGGCAGCGATCTGTACGCGACCGGGTGGCGACGGGCCAACATGCGGCTGCGCACGTTCACGGCAACGCTGTGGACCGCGCTGGGCGGCGCGGCCGTGGGCGCCGTGCTCGTCGTGGTGTTGCTCAGCCAGCACGCCCTGGGCGCCTTCGTCAACTACTACACGGCGTTCGCGCCCGATCACATCCTCACCGGGGGGCTGCCGCACCTTCCGTTGACCGGCAAGTACCTGATGGAACTGCTGGTGCCCATCATCGCCATGCTGGTGGCGTTCTTCCTGGTGGTGGCCAAGCTCTGGCTGCGCGCGCGACTGACCACGCTCGACTGGCTGCTCATCGCCGCAGCCATCCTGGAATTTCTCTACTACCCCAAGTTCCTCGACCGCGCCGATTTTCACGTCGACGCGGTGTTTGCCACCTGCGTGCCGCTGCTGATCGTCCTCATCGGCGAGGCGGCGGACCTGGGCCTGCCGCCGCTTGCGCGGCTGTTCCAGCGCAGGCGACGGCTTGGCACCGCGCTCGCACTGGCCGCGCTGGTGGCGGTGGTCGCATTGCTGTTCCCGATCGCCGTCAACCCCGCGGTGACGCAAGCACCCGTCAGCTATCGCACCACCGTGAGCAGCGAGCCGCGCTTCGCAGCGCTCGGGTACGCGACGGCCAATGCCCTCGACCCGACGCTGGTGGGCGATGTCAGCACGCTCCTGCACGCCTACCTGCCGGCAGGCGGCCATGTCTTCGACTTCAGCAACGAACCGGCATTCCTGTACTACGTGCTCGATTTTCGCCCCAGCACCGCGTATTACCAGGTGTCGATCGCAATGCGTGAGGTGATCCAGAAGGACCTGATCAGCCAGCTGAAGGCAGACCATCCGCTCTTCGTGCTCTTCACGCAGAAGCAGCTGGGCATCCCTGGATGGGACGGGATCCCCAACATGGTGCGTCACTACGACGTCAGCCAGTACATCCTCTCCCACTACCGTCCCTTCGCCGACGTGCACGGGCAGATCGTCTACGTGCTCGACACCGCCACAGTTCCCGACCCGAGCTCTCTGCACCTGCCCCTGTCCGCTCCGCTGGTCACCACCGGACTCGAGTTCCTCGGGTCGAGCTGCGACTGGCGCGACGCACCGAACTTCCTCTCGGTGAGACCTGCACCGCCTTCGCCGGGTGCGTCGCCCGTGGCGGTCGCGGTGAGGCGCACCGGACCAACCTCCCTGCAGCTGACCCTGCCGGCCGGCCATCGCTGGGCCGACTATCGCTGGATCGAGCTGGACGCCGCCACCAAGTTCACCACCAGCCAGATGACCATCGCCGACCGGCCGTCGACCCCCACCGAGAACCGCGCCATCACCTTCTCGACCCTCCCCACCGGGCCCACCGCCTACCGGTTCCCGATCGGCGCCTGCAGCCAGTGGCCGGGGTACGGTTCAGAGCCGCTGCAGCTGACCATGAGCACAGCCGAGGCCATCGGGTCGATCCGGCTGATCCCGTAGGCGCATCCGCGTGGCGGCGCATTGTCCGCCGGCCGTCCGCGACGCCTCCCTAACGTGGGCGTATGCACCTCGTCGAAGCGTGCCCGGTGCCGACGCCGGCTGACTCAGAGCGGTTGCTCGCCGACCTCTGGCAGCTCACCGCCGGACGCGGGCTCGGCCTCTTCCTGCTTGGACTGGGCGACCGCGTCATGCTCGGCGTGCAGTCGCCACACCCCGCGGTCGAGGCGGCCGCCGCCTCGATGATCGCCGACCAGTGCGGCGGCGCTGTCGAACCGGGGTGGATGGTGCCCGAGATGGTCGACCTGGCCCTCGAGGTCGCCGCCGTCAACCTGGTGCCGACCAACCGGCACCTCGCGCTCGAGAGCCGCACCTTCGGCTGGCAGCGCACCGACCCCTTGCGCGGCACATACCTGGCCCTCGCGAACCCACCGGCGGCGACGCTCACCGGCATCGCTCTCAGCCTGCGGGCGCTCCCCGACCTCTGCTTCGCGCTGTCTCTTGGCGCCTTCGCGGCAGGTGCGTCGGTCGGCAGTGAGGTGGCGCGAATCGCGGCCAGCCTCGGCGGCGTGGGTGTGAGGCTGCGACGGCCGCTGCTGCAACGTCGCGCCGCCCGGCGCATGCTCAACGCGACCCTGCGACGGCCCGCGTCCATCCGTCGCGTGGAGGTGGTGGCGCTTTTCTGGCATCCGCCATACGGGTCGGACGGCGAGCTGCCGCTGATGGGTCGCTTGCAAACAAGGCCGGCGGGCTACCTTGGCGCGGGGACAAACCCTTGACGATGCCGCGCCCCCGACATACCTTGTCCGCCCGGCCGCCGCGCGGCCTGGACGGAGGGTCGGCAGGGTAGGGGAATGATTGATGGATCGGCGTCGCCTGATCGCGGCCGCCTTCTTCAGCACCGTGATCCTCCTCGTCCTCGGGGTGATGGTCTACCTCCAGCAGGCGGCCAACCAGCGGGCCATCACCGTGTACGTGCTCAAGCACGCGGTGCTGGCGGGCAGCCCTTACGCCGCTGACGACATCTCCGTGGTCAGCATGCGTGCGCAGGAGGGTGACTTCCAGTACGAGCATCGCTCGCCCGCGCAGTACGCGGCGCGCTACACGCAGAACCTCCATCCCAACGACATCCTCCGCGACGACGATCTCATTGACGCCGGTGCGCAGGTGGAGATCGCGCTGACCCTGCAGGCGCCACCGCCTCTCTCCGCCGGTGACCGCATCGATGTGTTCGCCAGCGTCGGAGGTGGCCGGCAGGCGCGGATCGGCCAGGGGGTGACCGTGCTGACCGCATCCGGCGGCGCGTTGACGGTGCTTGTGCCGATCGACCTGGAGGCGGCGTGGATTTCGGTCGCTTCGTCGAGCATCGCGCTGCATGCGGTGCGCTCGGCGCAGCAGGACCCGTCGTCCCTGCAGCCTCTGGCGCCCGGCGACGCCGTCTCGCGACTCTGTGGGTCGGCGTGCGCCGGCGCCGGCGGATCGCCGACGCCGTGAGCACGCTGATCGCGGTGTACACAACGCGCGCGGGTCAGACCTCCACGCACTGGGCCGCCTGCCTTGCCTGGACGCTCGCAGAGCGGCAACAGGTGCTGCTCGTCGACTGCGACATGGAGGGAGGAACTCTCGCGGACCTGATGCTGCTGCGCACCGACGAACGGTCGATCGCCAACTGCTTCGGCGACCGCCCGGCGACGCCGCTCGAGCTTGATGCGCAGGCGGTCGGCCACCCGCAGCGCGAACGGCTGCGCGTCGTTCCCGGGCTGTCGCGGAGCTACGGGTACGAGATCGTCGAGTGTCTGGCCAAGCTGGCCACAGCCCTGGCCGGCGCTCGCGACGATGTCATCGTCGCCGACCTCGGCCATCCGCTGTCGCACCCAGGGCTGCGCTCGCCGCGGTCGGCTGCGGAGGCGATCTGCGCAGTCTTCTCGCGTGCCTTCGTGGTGATCAGGGACGATCCGGCGCTGCTGTCAAGGAGTATCGGCGTGCTCCAGGCGGCACGGCCGCCTCATGGCGAGCTGATCATCTGCAACCAGCGCAGCCGTGCCTACCGCCGCGTCGTCCTCGAGACCTTCGAACGCAACGTCCCAGAGCTGGCGATTCGCGATGTGTGGCAGTGGGACGAGTCGCGCGCCACCAGGATGGGTGAGACCGGGATCCCTGCCAGCCTCGTCGGCGTCGCCGAAGACCTCAACCTGGTGCCGGGGCCGGCCTGATGGCGGTGAAGGTCGGCGTCGCCACAGTGAGCTTCGGCACCCTCGCGCCGAGCCGAGCGGACGAGGTTCCCGTTGCCAGGTGGCCGCAGATCGCAGCGGAGGAGCGCGAGGTCGCCCAGGCGATCGCCGACAGGGTGACTCGCGACCGCGGCGGTGAGCCGGCGTCGGTGCACCATGAGGAGCGCCTGCACGATGACGTTGCCAAGGTGGTTGACCGCGCCATCGCCTCGCCCTCGACGAGCGGGCTTCCTCTTGCCGTGGTCAGCGAGCTGGCCGGCAACCCTGGCTATCGCGACGTCGCCAGGCGCAACGCGGCAATCCTCGCGTCGCACCTCTGGCCCCTGTCACTGCTCATCTACGGCGCCGACCTCGAGAACATCACCTGCCTTGGCTACGACCACTGGCTGCTCAGCGTGGTGGGTCGCAAGCTCGCGCTGATCGGTGACAGCCCGTTCGCGGGCGACGATGACTGCCTGGAGTTCTTCCGTCGCGTGGTGCGACTGCGCGGCGTGACCGGAGACCACAGCATCACCGATGCAGCACCGATCGCCGAGGCCAATGTGGGCAGCGTCATTCGGCTGTGCGTGGCCAAGCGCCCGGCGGTGTCCGGTCAGGCGGCGCTGGTGGCGGCCATCCGCATCCCGGCGCGCTCCAAGGTCCGCGACCTCGCTGACTATGTTCACGCCGCGGTGATGCCCGACGGCATTGCCCGGTTCATCGAGGCCTGCGTCGATGCGCGCGTGAACGTGATGATCGCCGGCGGCACGAGCACAGGAAAGACCACGCTGATGCGTGTGCTGTGCGGCCTCGTGCCCACCGGCGAGCACCTCGTGGTCGTGGAGGACGGGGCTGAGCTGCACCTCGACCAGGACCGCGGCGATGGCCAGGCGTGGCACGCACTGACCTCGGCGGTGTCGACCATCCCGTCGATCAGGGCTGAGGCCGACTCGGGACAGCTCACCATGTTCGACCTGGTGCGGCACGCGCTGCGCTTCCAGCCCGATCGCCTCATCCTCGGTGAGTCGCGCGGTGAGGAGATGGCCGCGGTGTGCAAGGCGCTGATGACCGGCCACGACGGTTCGATGACGACCATCCACGCCGAGGACGCCGAGCTGGCGCTCGACCAGGCGGTGCAGTACGTGATGGAGAACCGGCGTTTCAGCGGCAACGAGAAGATGGCCAAGCGCGTCGTGGAGCACGCCATCCAGCTGGTGATCCACCTTGCCAACCAGGACGGCCGGCGCAGGCTCACCGGCATCCTCGCGGTGGAACGTGGCGGCAATCACAAGTGGATCTATCGGCAGACCGACAGCGGTGGCTGGCAGAGGATGACCGAGCTGGTCGGCAATCTCAACCGGCTCGGACCTCGCCTGAGCCGCCACCTGCCCGGTGGCGAGATCCCCGCCCCGTGATCCTCTCCGCCGCCTCGCTGACGACGCTGCAGCTGGCCGGCTTCCTGGTGGTCATCGCGTGCGCCGCCGCCGGCGCGGCGGCACTCCTCGATCTCGACATGCACAAGCTCACCCGCAATCGCCGGCGCTGGCAGGTGCTGGAGCGCGAGCGCGACGTCGCCGCCAACCTTGGCTGGCCATGGCGCCGGTGGGTGCTGATGCGTCTGTCTCTGGTCACGGTGGGGATCTGTCTTGGGCTGTTGTCGCACATCTGGATCCTGGTGTTGGTCGGCGGCTTGCTCGGCGTCTTTGGATTTCGCTTCGCCCTGGCCGGCCGGGCGGCGAGCCGCCGCCTGCGCATGGAGCGCGCCTTCCTGGGACGGCTGCGCGACCTGCGTGACCGGATGGCGGTGGCCAACCAGTCGCTCGACACTGCCCTGCAGGACATAGGGCGCGATCCCGGACCCGGATTGGAGTATGTGCTGGCGCCGCTGGCTCGTGGTGGTTCGGTCCTCGACAACATCGTCGAGGTGGGACTGCGGGCGCGCTCACCGGTGGTGGAGTACGCGTGCGCGGTGCTGCTGTGGACGCGGAGCCGCAGCCTCGAGGCGCTCATCGAAGCGATCGACGAGCTGTTGCTTCCGGTGGGCAGCGCACAGCTCGCCGTGCAGGAGGAGGCCGCCGTCACCCTGACCCAGCAACGGGCGGTGACCATCGCAATGTCAGCGCTGATGCTGGTGATGTTCGTGATTGTCATCCGCGTCGACTCGTTCCGCGCGTTCTACCAGTCGTTCGCCGGCAACGTCATGCTCGTCGGCGTGGTCGTCCTGTTCGCCCTGCTGGTCGGCCTGCTCGGGGTGATCGTGCAGGTGCGCGACTGGACACGCTGGGACCTGCGCAGGCTCGCCGAAGAGCAGGAGCGCCTCGGTGCCCAATAGCCTGTGGCTGTTCGCCGCCGCCACCATCGTCGTGGTGGGCCTGTGGGCGGCGCTGCTCGGCCGGCTCGGCTACCTGACCTCGGCGGATGTCCGTGCCTGGCGCCGGCTCGCTGCGCTGCGCGGCTATGCGCGCCCGCAGACGCGGCTGGCGCGCGCTGCCGGGCGCAGCGCGATCGTTCGTCGCCTGCAGGAGGAGCTCGACCTTCGCCGCTTGCTGGCGCAAGCGGATCGGACAGAGACCGACGCCGGCTTCCTGGGTCGCACCGCGGTCGTGGCCCTGATCACCTTCACGGTCACGCTGGTAGTCGACACCACCTTCCGGCTGGGCAGCGGCGACTTCGCGGTGCCGCCCTGGATCGCTGCGGTGCTCGCCCTTGCCGCCGTGCTGGCCGGTTTCGCGCTGCTGCGAGCGGCTGCACAGCGGCGCCGCGAGCGCGCCGACCGTACCCTCGGGGACATGATGATGCTGGTCGCGATCGTCACCGATGGGCGCGGCCTGCAGGTCGAGGACGCGGTCCGCATCCTCTCGCGGTGCGCCACCACATCCGACCTGCGCACGCTCGTTGACGGTGGCTGGCGGCGCCTGGTCGCCGCGCGGCCGCGGAGCACCGCCGAGCTGTACAGGTCGATCGGCGAGGAGTTCCGGATCCCCGGTTTCACCCTGGTGGCCGACGCCCTGGCAACAACCAACGTCGGCATCGGCGAACGGATCACCTACACCCGCCTTGCCCAGGCGGTGTACCAGCGCCGGCTCGCCGACGCGCGGATGCGGGCGGCGCGGGCCCGCATCTTGGTGACCCTGCCGGTTGCCGGCATGCTGATCCCGTTGCTACTGCTTCTCGGTGCGCCGACATTCGCGAGCCTGACCACCGGTCTTGGCGGAGGCTGACCATGCCGCTCAGGCGCGCAACGGCGGCGTTGGCCGGAGCGGCGGTCCTGGCGGCGGCGGTCGCGTTCGGCTGGGTCGACGGGACGCGCTGCCTCGACCTGCTGACCGGACGGGTGGTCACGCGAACAACCGCATTCGCAGTGGTGGCTGCGGTGTGCTGGTTGGGGGCCGCCACCGTCGTGGGCGCCGTCACCGCCACAGTTCTTGACGGCGGTGGCCCGGTTCGACACCGGATACGCCGGGCGCCGCTGGCGCTGCTCGCCGGACTGACCGTCCTCGGGCTCGGTGTCGTGCACCACAATGCCGGCTACGCGGTGTGTTGCGCCAACGCCAGCACTGCACAACAGGTCGAGCGTCATGTCCGCTGATCCCTGCGCGTTCGCGTTCATCTCGCTGCTGCGCGACGACGCTGAGGCGCGCGGGCTTGCCGGTCTGCTCGAGGGGCTGGCGCGCCTGGATGCGACGGTGAAAGCTCGTTTCCTGGTTCCCGACGTGCGCGGACTCGACTTCTTCGCGGCTGGTGACAGCCAGGCCGCCCTCGATCAGTGGTGGGGCGCGAACGTCCCGGCCGATGCGCTTCCCATCTACCTGCTGAGCCACGAAAGGGGTCTTGCGGCCTGGATGCTCGGCCTCGACGGGGTCTTCTTCGTGGCGGTCGGCGACCAGGATGCGAGCGGATACTCGCAGTGGATCACCGTCCGCAGCGAGACCGACGGAGCGCCACTCTCGCTCGCCCTGGCCGTGATCACGCGGTACGGGGCGTTGCCGAATCCCACCACGGCGGGCGCGGTCGACCTCTTCGACCTCCGCGATGCACGGATGATCGCGCGGCTGCGGGCTGACTCCGGCGGAGAGGTGGCGTCGGCGCCGGCGCGTGCGCAGCGGGACGGCGGCCCCGTACCGGCTCCGCCGCGCCCCTATGGGCGACAGGATCTCCCACCCCTGTTCGATGTCGCCGGGGCAACCTCGACGCCGGCGACATCGCCCGCGGCAGCGTCTCCCTCGCCGGATCCCATCGAACTGCTCGCCGCCGAGAGTGAGCGCGCTGAACGCGAATCGCCGGCGTGGCCATCGACGCGCTCGCAGCCGCGGGCAGGACCGGCGGCTCAGCTGCGACGCTCAGGCTTGCTGCGTGCGGCGATGTGGGGGCGGCGCGCCAGGACCAGCGATGCCGAGCTGGCCGCTCTATTGCTCCACGGGGCGCCGCGTATCGTGGTCGTCGGCTCCCGCAAGGGTGGGGTCGGCAAGACCAGCCATGCGGCGGGGCTGGCGATCACCGGCGGCACGGTGCTCGACTCCGTCGGACACAGCGTAGCCATCGTCGACGCCAACGTTGCCAACCCTGACGCGTGGGGACAGCTCAACCTCCCTGAGCATGCCGCCACCGTTCGCGATGTTGTCGCAGCGCTCGCCCGGGGTGTTCAACCGCCTGCGCCGATTCATGCGGTCACGCCCGCCCTGGCCTGCTACCCGGAGCGGCGCGACGGCAGTGAGTACACCCACACGGACATCCACCGCCTCGCCGCGCACCTGCGCGCGCGATACTCGCTGGTCATCGTCGACATGAGCAATCGCCTCCCGGATCCGACCTCGGGTCCCGAGGCGGCGGTGGCCGCGTTCTGGCTCGAGGAGGCCGACGCGCTGGTGCTGCCGACGGCGATGAGCCGCCAGGATTTCAACGGCGTGCTCGATTACCTCGAAGTCCGTGGTCGGCCACCGACGGTGGTGCCCTGCATCACCTCCGGCGCGCGACGCAACCGCCGGCACCCCGTGACCCGCGAGTACCTCGAGGTCATCGCCTCGCGGGTGGAGCGCATCCTCGAGATCCCCGACGAGGCCGACAGCGTGCGGCTGGCCGGCATGGACAGCGTGCCAGTGCAGGCGGTGTCAGCGAAGCTGCGCGTCGCCTATCGGTCGCTGACTGAGGCCGTGGCGCGACTGCCTGTCCGGACGCATGCGTGAGAAGCGTCAGGCAGCTCCTGCCCATGTCCGCGCATCGCAGCGACGACGACGAGCGCGACCGGCGCACCACGCTGGTGATGGGCCTTCTCGACCGCTTCGTCTTCGACCTCGGTCTGCTCGCCGCCGGGTGCGATGCGGATATCGAGAGCTATGTTGCACCGGGCGCGGCCCAGCGTCTACGCGCTGCGATGCGGCCTGGCCTGGCAGCCGGCCTCACCACCCGGCCCGACTTCGGCGAGTACGCGCAGGTGCGCATCGAGGGTGACCTCCTCGACAGCGGGGCGACGGTGCGTGCCGTGGTGGAGTTCGACGATCGGTCCGTGCGCGTCGACGTGCAGGGTCGGACCGTGTCGCGGATCCGGCGGCGGGTACGCATCCTGGTGCTGTTCGATGCGGCGGTCACGCGCGTCGTCGACCACCGCCTGGAGATCGCGTGAGTCGTGGGGTGGCGCGCGGGCCGGGTGCACGGCGCCGCCCACCCGGGCACGTGTTGATCGACCGGGACGCCCAGGCGTTGCCGATTCCGCTTGGGGATGCGAGGCCGGTACGCGTGGTGCGGCGCGGCCGCCGTCGGGTTCTTCGACGGCAGGGCGACGCGATTGCGACGGCTGTGGGATGCCTGGCCGCCGTCGCAGGCGCTGCCCTGCTGATCGCACCTGCGCCGATGAGCGCGTACTTCGGCGGCGGCCGCATCCACGTCGGCGCGATGACGCTGGCACAGGTCGCGCCGCCGGGTTCTGCTGGGCGACTTCTGTACGGCGGCGACGCGTCGTACGCGCTGTCGGAGCCCGGCAACGGCACCGCCCGGGCGGCGTCGGCGTGGACGGAGGGTGGCGTGATGCGGACGGGCACCTGCACGCTGCGCACAGAGCTGGTGCGACTCATCGACGAATGCACGTTCGACACGGGCACCGGCGCGCTGACCTCTGTGGACGTCCTCGACCTTCGCGAAGGTTCGACGTGGCGACGCACGTACGCCGACGGGCGCCAGGTCGACATCAACGTTCCAGCCGACGGTGCGGCGGTGCCGATCGCCTTCCCAATCGGACGGTAGCCCCGCGGGCGAGCTCGGAGACCTCCTCTCCACCAGACGTTCCCCATCGTCCGCACGGAGCGTGGCTCGCCTGGCGTAACCATGGTTGACAGAAAATGTTATAGCGTGTATGGTGCGAAACAGCACCACAGTTATGGAGGCAACAAAGCCATGGGCATTGGAGTCGGCATCTTTCTGACCGCGATCGGCGCGATTCTCGCGTTTGCCGTGAACGTCGATACCAGCGGCACAGGGGTCAACGTCCACACGATCGGACTGATCCTGCTCGCCGTGGGCATCTTCGGGATCATCCTGTCGATGGTCTTCTGGTCCTCGTGGGGCGGATTCGGCGGCCGTCGGCGCACCACCTCGGTGGCACCCGGTGGCACGGTTGTCCCGGGTGGCACCACCACCACGACAGTCGATCAGCCGTAAGTCTCTCCCCGTACCGAATGAGCGGGCCGGCCACGCCGGTCCGCTCTTCGCCTGCTAAGGGGGAGCGGCGAGCCACGGGAACGTCAGGGCGTTGCGACTCAGAAGGGAACCGGTGTGCTGAGCAGACCGGGGCGCGGAGTCCGACGCGCCAGCGTCCAGCAGAAGTCCAGCGCATCGACCTCGATGTGTTCGCCGTTGCTGCCGGCCCGCCACTGGCCGCCGGCCGGCCCGGTGAGGATGAGCGTGAACGGCTCGCCATGACGGCGCGACCATTCGCCGACAACGTCGGCGACGAGGCGCCCGTCGTGCTCGTCCGTCAGCATCATGTCGCGGCCGGTGGCGCGCGAGATGTCGAGCCGATGGATCCATGGGTCGCGGGTGAAGATGGTGTCGACCAGGTAGCCGTACTGCCATCTGTGCGCGTCGAATGGCGGATCCTGCTTGATGCGCACGGCCGACCGGATCGGCGCCGGCACGCGGCGGCGGGCGCGGACCGCGCGGGGTACGACGGCAACGAAGCGCTCGATGAGCTGAGCCGGCGAGAGGTCAGCACGATCGCGCACCTGGGTGGCCGTCATGGCGTCGATCATCGAGCCACCGGTGCGCCTGTTCGCGGCGCGGGCATCATGGATGAACTGGCGGAACGACGCCTGCGCCTCGGCCATGCCGAGCATGTGCGCAACCATGGCGCGAACGTCCCAGAGCTCGCAGATGGTCGGCCGCTGCCAGTCGTCGAGGCGCAACCCTCGCAGCAGCTGCAGCGTGCGGGAGAACTCGTTCTCCGCCAGGACCATGGCCTCGCGGTGGCCAAGCCTGGGAATTGTGGCCACGTCCGTCATATTCGGTCTGGTCATGGTCATGGTCACGGCTGCCTCCTCGGCCCTTGGCTGGCAAATACATGGTCGGCGAACATGTCGACTGCCTCATCGATCAGCCGCAGCCAGCGGTCGCCGCCGGGCTGGTTGGCCGTCTGCTGAGCCGACAGCCCCGCGATCAGCGCGGTCCAGAGGTCGAAGTCGGCCGGGTCGGTCAGCCCTGCCGCCCTGAAGCGCGCCCGTCCCTGGTCGAAGACCTCCATCGCCAGCGCATACGACTCCGGGGAGGGCTCGAAGTCGGGGATGGTGCGCTGGAACATGAGCTGGTAGCGCGCCACGTCCTCGGTGCTGAACTCCACGAACACCCGAGCCACGAGCCGGAGCTGCTCACGCGGGTCCTCGGGCCAGTCCTGCTCGGCCAGGCGCCGGAGGAGTTGGCGGTTGCCCTCGGCGAACATCGCGTCGTAGATGGCGTGCTTGGAGTCGAAGTACCAGTACAAGGACGGCGGACGGGTCCCGATCCTGCGGGCCACGTCCCGAAGGGAGAGCCCGGCCAGGCCCTGGGTGCGGGCCAGCGCCCAGGCAGCCTCCAGGATCTCGGCGCGGGTAGCCTCGCGGCGCTCGGCCCGTCTATCGCGAGTCGGGAAAACGATCATGGGTCGAAGTATCTAACGCCATTAGTTCATTGTCAAGCGCGGCTGTCGACGTGCTCGGCCTCCTCCAGATCCCCACGCTCGCGGTTCGGCCGGTCTTCGGGTTGCCGGGCCGGCGAGTACGGCCCTCCTATAGTCGCGGGGCGCGATGTCACATCCCCCACCCCTGATCACATGCCTGCTCCCGTAACCCCCCGCGCGCACCGAACGTTGCCCTGTCACATGCGTCCGGAGTCTGTCCGGTGACCCTTCCCCGGGCGTATGAGGATCAACTAGTCGAGCGGGCCAAGCGGGACGCCGACGCCTTTGGGGAGCTGTACGACCACTACTTCGGGCAGATCTACAGGTTCGTATACAGCCGGTTGCGCGACCAGGATGCCGCTGAAGACGTCACCTCGGAGGTGTTCTTCAAGGCCCTGCGAGCGATCGGCCGGTACAAGCCCAGCGGTCACCCCTTCAGTGCGTGGCTCTACCAGATCAGCGTGAACGCCATCGCCGACCACTACCGCGCCCGCCGTCCCACGTCGAACATCGACGACGCCATCGGCGTCGCCGACCCGCAGAAGCCGGTTGCTGACCGCGTCGCCCAGAGGGCCGAGGCCGCGCTGGTCTGGGCGGCCATCGACACCCTGCCCGAGCAGCAGCGCACCGCGATCACGCTCAAGCTCGGCGAGGATCTCAAGCTGGCGGACATCGGGGTCGTCATGGGCAAGAGCGAGGGGGCGATCAAGCTGCTGATTCACCGCGGCATGATCGGGCTCCGCACCCGGCTCGACGCGGCCACCTTCGACCGCGAGGATGTCCGATGACCGACTCGCGGTGGCTCGATCCCGAGATCGACGGCATCCTCGACGACGACCCCGAGCTGACCCAGCTTGCGCACCTGGTCAGGGCGGCGCGGCCGGAGCCGTCACTCGACACGCGGTTCCAGGCGGTGCTGCGTGCCCAGCTGATGCGCGAGGCGGCCGTGGGCACGCCGGCTGCTTCGCAGAGGAACCAGCGTGCTCCGCGGCAGCGCGTCGTTCGCCGGGTGTGGTGGCGCCGTCCGTCGCACTTCGCCTGGGGCGGGGCCGGGCTGGGCATCGCCCTTGCTGCTGCCGCGGTGATCAGCATCATGAGGCCCATCCAGGATCACCAGGTGGTGACGGCCGGCTCGCCGGTCGCCGAGCTGCACCAGGTGAGCCCGGACCACGTGATCACGGTGGCGTTCAGCCAGCCGATGAACCATCAGGCCGTGGTGGCGGGGCTGCACATCAGGCCGGCAACCGAGGTGAGCACCGCGTGGCAGGGCAACAACCTGCTGATCACACCCACCCACCGTCTGGCGGGCAACACGCCGTACACCGTGACCATCGACCGCAGCGCAGCCCAGGCTGCCAACGGTGCGGTCGCCGCGACCGACATCCACATCTCCTTCGGCACCGCACCGACCCCGCCGCCGGCACCGGCTGTGGTGTCGTTGACCGTGACAGCGCTGGGGACGGTGGAGGCGGGTTCCCAGCTGATCGCCGGACCGGCCGGATCGGTGATCGCCACGTCCTCGAGCGCAGCGCCGACAACGCCGACGCCACCGACGAGCCCGACGCCGTCAGCCACGCCGTCGCCGTCCGGATCGCCTTCCGCCGCGGGAGCAGCGCCGCTGAAGGTCAGTCGCACCGTGCTGTTCGGCCCCGGCGGCACCACCGACCTCGGCCCCGCGTCGTCGAGCACCGCGATTTCGGCCAACGGATTGCGGCTGGTCTCCGCGGTGTCCAGCGGGTCGGGAAGCCAGGTCGTGCTCAGCACCGTCAACGGTGGCAAGAACACCGTGCTCACCACGCTCGGTGTGCCCGTGCTGGCAACGGGCTGGCTGAGCCCCGACACCGCTGTTGTGGCCGAGAGTGACCGCATCCTCACCATCGACCTGCAGGGCCACGTCAGCAACCTGATGGCCCTGCCCGCGGGCACGACCACGGTCATGTTCGCTCCGGTTGGCGGCCACGCGTATGCCGGCGGTGCTGGCGGGGACGGCGCGCTCTTCGACCTCGCCACCAAGCACAGTCGCGTCCTGGCCGGAAGCCGCACGCTGGCCGCATTCAGCGGCGACGGCGGCACTGTGGCGTGGATCGACAGCAGCCAGCCGATTGCGCAGCTGATGACCGCGCCGGTTGCTCACGACCAGGCCACGATCATCCCGCTGGACCATCCCGGCGACGGCGTGGCCGAGATCGCGCTCGACCAGACCGGGGCTCGCGCCGCGATCATCGATCACCCCGCAGCCGGTGGTGATCAGCTCGACATCAACGCACTGCCCTCAGGCACGGTGGTGGCGCGCGGCCCGAGCGGCACGCACCCCGTCTTCACCAGCAGCGGCAACAGTATCGCGCTCGTGGCCGCCAGCGGCCAGGCTGAGGCTGCCATTCTCCCCGGCCCCCCCACGCCGGGGACAACCACCACGCTGCCCAACGGCGCCGCCGGCGTGCTCCAGGCATTCGTCGATGCGCAGACCAGCGGCGACGCAGCGGCGATCTCGGCGTTGACGGTGCCGTCCCTGGCCGCCGCGCAGGTGACGCCACACGGGCTGACCCGCGCCTACGTGATCAGCGCCGCAGTCAATCAGAACGGCACCATCTCCGCCACCGCGCGGCTGATCATCGACGCGTCGGTTGCGCATCCTCTGGCATCGTTCGCGGACGAGTCGCTGACGCTCACCCCCGGCCCGGGCAAGCAGGCGTTCCAGGTGAGCGCGATCGCCGTCTCACCGCTGCACGATGAGCCCGTGGGACCGCACGTTGTGCATCTGACACCCATGAATGTCGGCGGTGTGCTGGTTCTCCAGGTGGCCTTCGACAGCGACCTACGGCAGGCCACTGTGGGACCGGCGATCTCGGTGACGACCGGCGACGGCCAGGTGTTGCCGGCCACCACCGTGTATGACGCCGAACGACGCACCGCCGTGGTCACCCTCACCGTCCCCGCGAACACACCGGTGTCGCTGACGGTCAACAGCGGGTTGCTCGACGTCGACGGCCAGGCGCTCGCAAGCGCCTTCACCACCGCGGTCGGCGGCTGACCCGCTACGAGGCGGGCTCGTCGGTCCTGTCGGCCGGCCCGGCGGACTCCATGGCGCCGGGCCGGCCGGTCTCCGGGCTGGCCTGGGCAACCCTCGGCGTGGTGGCCTTCTCGGGCACGCTGCCCGCGACGATCTTCGCGCTGCGCGGCTTCGACCCTTTGGTGGTCGGGGCCGGCCGCTCGGTGATCGCCGCGGCGGTTGCGGGCGCCACGCTGCTGATCTGGTCGAGGCGGCTGCCGCCGCGCCGCGTCCTGCCACAACTTCTCCTGGTCGCGGCCGGCTGCGGCATCGGCTTCGGCGTGCTCAGCGCCCTCGCGCTGCACCAGGTCAGCGCGTCGCATGCGGCGGTGGTCATCGGGCTGCTGCCGGTCAGCACCGCCGCGGTGGCCGTGGTGATCGGCGGCGAGCGTCCCAGCCCGCTCTTCTGGATATCGAGCATCGCCGGTGCAGTGGTGGTGATCGGCTTCGCGCTCTCCGAGGGAGCCGGTTCTCTGACGGGCGCTGATGTGCTGCTTTTCGTCGCCCTGGCGATGGCCGCCGTCGGCTACGCGGCCGGTGGGCGCCTCGCCCGCGAGATGCCCGGCCGCGAGGTGGCGGCATGGGGGCTCGTGCTGGCGGTGCCGGTGGCCCTGCCGATCTCGCTGATCGCGCTGCACGGCAGTGCGGTGCATCCCGTCTGGGTGCCGGTGGCCGGGTTGCTCTACGTGTCGGTGATCTCGACGTTTGTCGGATTCATCCCCTGGTATCGCGGCCTCGCGCTGGCCGGGACAGCCAGGGCCAGCCAGACGCAGCTGCTGCAGCCGTTTCTCACAGTCGCCTGGGCCATGCTCCTGCTTGGCGAGCGACCTGGAGTCGCAACACCGATCGCCGCGCTGCTCGTATGCGTGTGCATGGCGACCTCGGTCCGTGCCAGATTTGTCAGGAAGCCGGCGCTGCCGGCGGTGACCGGTTCCGACCGGCAGGGAGGCGTGGCATGACCACCTACAGCACCCACCTCGACGTCAGGTTCGCACCGCTGGAGCTGATCGACGTGCAGGCCCTCGTCGATGCATGCACGGATCCGTGGTGGAACCAGACGCTCTGCGCGGTCAACGACGCGGTGGTGCGGCTCGGCGTGCTCGAGGGCGAATACCACTGGCACGCACACCAGGACGAGGACGAGTTCTTCTTCGTCGTCGACGGCCGGCTGCTGATCGACCTCGAAGGCCGCACCGTCGAGCTCGGCGCGCGGCAGGCGCTCACCGTGCCGCAGGGAGTTCGCCACCGCCCGCGAGCGCCGGAGCGGACGGTGGTGTTGATGGTCGAGCGAACAAGCGTGGTCCCGACCGGCGACACTGCGCCGGACGGGACCCGCGGGGTTACTGACCGGGGTGGCCGTCAGTAGTAGTGCGCCCGGCCTCCGATGGCGTGCCCCATGGCTCCCGCCAACGCGAGAATGAGGCCGACAACCAAGAGGATGATTCCGATGCTCCACAAGATCGGAATCGCTGCCACCAACCCGATGATCATCAGGATGACACCCAGCAGAATCATTGGCTCTCCTTGTGCTCGGTCGGATAAAGGTGTGATCATCGCTATCACAAAGTAGACGTCTGTCGATGACCAACTCTA
>JANWHI010000053.1 GCA_025450495.1 Candidatus Dormiibacter sp.
CGACGCATCCAAGCCGCTGGGCGCCGCCTACGACGCCGCGTTCTTCGCCCGCTCGGTGGTCGACGCGCTCGACACCATGGCGCTGCCGCGCGTCCATCTCGTCGGTCACAGCCTAGGTGTAGTTCCCACAGACGTTGTTGACAGAGTGAGAGCCCGCTCTCCACGGTTTGGACTGCTTCACGGTCCGGCCACGGAGGAGGGCTCTCGGTGTCTCATGCTAGGGCGCGGCTCACCGAATTCGGAAGAGGGCTGCTGATCGAGCGGGTGCTCCAGGAAGGCTGGTCGGCCGCGGCCACTGCGGAGGCGGCCGGCGTTTCCCGCGCCACGGTGTACAAGTGGCTGGGCCGGTACCGCCGCGAGGGCGAGGCCGGTCTGCGCGACCGCACCAGCCGCCCGGCGCGCAGCCCACGCAGGCTGTCCGCTGATACGGAGAACCGAATTCTTCGTCTCCGCCAGCGCCGCAAGCTCGGGCCGCACCGATTGGGTGCCCTCCTGGGCGTTCCACGGTCCACCTGCTACGCGGTCCTGCGCCGCCACCAGCTGCATCGTCTCGACTGGATGGACCGCCCCACAGCGGCGGTGATCCGTCGCTATGAGCGGGAGCGTCCTGGCGAGCTGGTCCATGTGGACATCAAGAAGCTGGCGCGCATTCCCGAGGGAGGCGGCCATCGGATGCTCGGCCGAGATGGCCGATCTGGTCACAGCGGTGTTGGCTACGACTTCATTCACGCGGCGCTGGACGACCACTCGCGGCTTGCCTTCGCTGAGATCCACCGCGACGAGCAGGCCCAGACCTGCACCGAGTTCATGGCGCGCGCGCTGAGGTTCTTTGCCGAGCACGGAGCTCCAGTGGAACGCGTCCTCACTGACAACGGCAACGGCTACCGCTCGCACGTGTTCAACGGCTTCCTGGCGGCCTCTGGGGTGCGCCACCAGTTCTGCCGACCTCACCGCCCCCAGACCAACGGCAAGGTGGAGCGCTTCAACCGAACCTTGCTCGAGGAATGGGCATATGTCCGGCTCTACACCGGCAACGCCCGTCGCAACCGCTTGCTCCCGGCCTGGCTGCACCTGTACAACCACCATCGCTGCCACACCGCGCTGGGAGGGCTCCCACCCATCGCTCGTGTCAACAACCTATCTGGGAACTACACCTAGGCCGCACCCCGTCGGCGCCCACCGCGCCACGCGGAGAGCGCGCTGATCGCGAAGATGACCACGATCAGCGCGATCGTGATCCGTCCGCTGTACTGGCCCACGGCGTCGGCGACGTTCTCGGCAGGTTTGCCGATGATGAAACCGAGCGCCACCCACAGCCCGACGTAGCTCAGCGTGCCGATGAAGTCCACCACGATGAAGGGAAGGAACAGGATGCGAGCGTCGCCGGCGCCGAAGTAGAGGAGATCGTTGGGGACGGGCAGCCAGTAGGCGAAGAGGATCGTCCACAGTCCCCAGCGCGCGAAGAATCTCTCTGCCCGGGATGCCCGGCGGTGCCACCTCCGGTCATGTTTCTCGAGGTAGCCCACCAGCGGCCGTCCGTAGCGCCGACCCGCCCAGTAGAAGAAGGGGTCGGTCAGCATGGTGATCGGGATCGGGGCCACGAGCACCGCCCACAACGGCAGCCTGCCGCCGGAGGCGTAGGCGCCGGCGATGATCAGCGATATGGTGCTGCCGCGGAGCAGCTCTGCGTACAGCGGCCTGGTGAACTGCAGCGCGGTGCCCAACGGGATGCCCGCGTAGTAGTAGATCGACTTGGCCAGGATCGGCCCCAGGCAGAGGAAGTCCTTGGGCCCCGCTCCGTGGAAGAAGCTCGGGGGGACGGCGTGCTCGTCGTCGACGGGGGTGGCGCCTGCGCCTGGTTCGTCGAGGCCATTCTCGGGATCCGACGGGGTTGTACCGATCAAGCCACGCTGTCCACGGGCAGGTCAGGCGCACGCCGCGACGAGACCGGTGGTCGGGAGAGGATCAGCACCACGGCAACGATGATGAGCGCCGCGGCGAGCAGCGTCTGTCCGGTGATCTGCTCGCCGAGGAATGCCCAGCCGAGCAGGACCGCGACCAGGGGGTTCACGTACGCGTACGTCGCCACGGCGGTGGTGGGCACCTTGCTCAGCAGCCACACATAGGCGCTGAACGCGATCAGCGAACCGAAGACCACCAGGTACACAAGCGACAGTCCCGACACCAGGCTGATCCTATCGAGGTGCAGGTTGGCCAACTCCCCGGTGACCAGACCGGCGATGAGCAGCAGGACACCTCCGCAGAGCATCTCCATCCCGGTAGCCGGCAGCAGGCGCCTGGGCAATGGGCCGCGGGTCGCGTACAACGAACCGACCGCCCACGTCAGCGGCGCCACCAGAACCAGCAACATGTGAGCCGGGTCGGCAGCGCCACCCCCGGGACGGAGCAGCACCGCGGTCCCGAGCAGACCGACGCCGATGCCGGCCACCGCCACCCGGCGCAGCCGCTGGCCGAGGAAGAGCGCGCTGAACAACGCGATGAACAGCGGGACAGTGGCGACCAGGAGCGCCACCGTGCCGGAAGGCACGAACTGTTCGCCGTAGACCACGCCGCCGTTGCCGCCGAGCAGGAGCAATGCCCCGACGATCGCCGCCGCGCCCCACTGGCGGCGGCCGATCGGATCCCTCTCACGACCGCCCGCGCGGCTGCTGATGGCCAAGAGGATGGCGCCCGCGACCACGAAGCGGGCCCCCGCCATCAGCAGGGGCGGGATGGTGTCCAGCGCCAGCCTGATGAAGAGGTAGGTGCTTCCCCAGATGACGTACACGATGGCGAAGGCACCGATGACCCGGCCGCCCAGACGGTGGACGACAGCGGATCGAGCCAGGGTGGTCACTGCCGGCCACCCTACGGCATCGCGCGCGCCGGCGGAGCCCGCGCCGGCGGAGTCGTTGACCGCCTCCGTACCATCGGTGTCTGGAGGACGCTGCTATGGCCGTTGAAGTGCAGGTGATGCGCTCCGTCAACCCGGCGACGGAGGAGGAGATCGCCACATACCCGGTGCACACCGAGAGCGAGGTCGATGCCGCCCTTGATCGTGCGCTGGCGCGACGGCAGGGCTGGCACAGCACGCCGATCGAGGACCGCTGCCGGCTGATGGCCACGGCCGGCAATGTTCTCCGCCAGCGCCGTGATTCGCTCGCCGCCCTGATCACCGCGGAGATGGGCAAGACGATCGCCGAGTCGCGCGCAGAGGTTGAGAAGTGCGCCTTTGGGTGCCAGTGGTTCGCCGAGCGCGCCGCCGGGTTCCTCGCCGACGAGCCCTCGCCGAGCGACAGTCCTCGCAGCTTCGTCGCGTTCGAGCCGCTCGGCACCGTGCTCGCCGGCATGCCCTGGAACTTCCCGCTCTGGCAGGTGTTCCGCTTCGCGGCTCCCGGACTCTGCGCGGGCAACTGCGCCGTGCTCAAGCACGCCAGCAACGTCAGCGGCTGCGCGCTCGCCATCGGCGAGGTGTTCAGGGATGCGGGCTTCCCGCGCGGCGTCTTCGAGGTGGTGCTCATCCCCAACCAACGCGTCGCGGCAGTCATCGAGGACCCACGCATCACGGCGGTGACGCTCACCGGGAGCACCGCCGCCGGCCGCAGCGTGGCCGCCGCCGCGGGGAGAAGCCTGAAGCCGGCTGTTCTCGAGCTCGGCGGGTCGGACGCCTTCATCGTCCTCGAGGACGCCGACCTGGACGCGGCAGCGTCCGCCGCCGCCAAGTCGCGCTTCCAGAATGCGGGGCAGAGTTGCATCTCGGCGAAGCGATTCATCGTCGTCGACGCGGTCGCTGCCGAGTTTGAAGAGCTGCTCGTCGAGCGCGCGCTGGCGATGGTGGTCGGTGACCCGATGCGCGAGTCGGTGACCATGGGACCGTTGGCACGCGGCGATCTCCGCGACGCCATCGAGCGCCAGCTCCGCGAGTCGCTCGCGATGGGCGCGACCCTGCGGTGCGGCGGCTCACGGCCAGAGGGCCGGGGCTACTACGTCACGCCTGCCGTGGTCACGGGCTGCACCGCCGAGATGCCCGCTTTCCGCGAGGAGACGTTCGGCCCGCTCGCGGCGGTGATGCGCGTGCGTTCGGCGGACGCGGCTCTGTCAGCCGCCAACCACTCCGACTTCGGACTGGGCGGCAACATCTGGACGCGCGATGAGGAGCACGGTCTGTCGTTGGCGCGGCGCATGGAGAGTGGTGGCGTCTTCATCAACGGGATGACTCACTCCGATCCGCGCATTCCCTTCGGAGGCATCAAGGAGAGCGGATACGGTCGCGAGCTCGCCAGCTTCGGCATTCGCGAGTTCGTCAACGTGAAGACGATCTGGATGCCCGAAGCGGGCGTGCGGAGCGGAGGTGCACCCCCGGCGGAGTGACCAGCGCGAGCGCTCTGTTCACGTATCCTTAGCCGTAACACCGTCCGCATGCGCACGGGCCGGCAACCGTTCAGACTCCGGGCGCGGCATCAGCCGGTTGCCTCACGTCAAGAGAGGAAGAACTTGCCCACCTTCGTTCGTCGTCACCTACGTCATACCGCTCGAGGCACGCGCGCGCTGGTGGTCGTGCTTGCACTCGCGGTGCTGTCCGTGCAGACGGCTGCATCGGCACCGCCCGCGGCCTCGGGCGGGTCACTCGGCGCCCGACTGGATCAGGTGCAGGCACCGGCTGCACTGCCATTCTCCGTCGGACCTGGTGTGCCCATCGCGGCCCCGGAGCTGCCACGTCTGACCAGCAATCCCCAACTCGTCAGCGCCGCCGGGCCACGCGGTCCGCGACTCACCGTCCCGATCCTCGTCTACCACTATGTGCTCAAGGTGCGGCCGAGCCCGGGCAACGTCCTCCTGTTCAACCTGTCGCTCTCGCCCGCGCTGTTCGCCAGGCAGATGGCCCTGCTGCACGTCGAGGGGGCTACGCCGATCAGCCTGGCCGTGCTCATCGACGCGCTCAACGGCAAAGGGGGACTCCCGCCACATCCTGTGGTGCTGACCTTCGACGACGGCTACGTCGACTTCGCAACCGCGGCGGCGCCGGTGCTCCATCGGTACGGCTTCGTCGCAACCGATTACGTTGTCAGTGGCTTCATCGGACATTCCGGCTACATGAGCGCCGCCCAGGTCAAGCGGATGGATGCCGCCGGATTGGTGATCGGCTCGCACACCGTCCACCACGTCGACCTCGCCACCACACCACCGGCGCTGGCACGGATGGAGATCGACGGTGGCAAGGCGGCACTGGAGAAGCTGCTCGGTCACCGCGTCCTCGACTTCGCCTACCCTTACGGCGGGTTCGACGGCGCCGTCCAACAGATGGTGCGGGACGCCGGCTTCCGCGACGCCGTCACCACGATGGGCGGCGACACGCAAACGCTCGCCGGCAGCTTTGAGCTGCTTCGCATGCACATCGGCGGTGCGCCGAGCCTGGAGGTGTTCGCTCGACTTGCCGGGCTGCCACTCCCCACGGCCACGGATTACGCAGCGATCAGCCGCGAGACGTCGCCGTCTCGGCTGGCTGAGCTGGCCGCCTGACGCTCAGCCCGGGCGGACCGGGCGTAAATTGCCCGCGTCGTACCCGGCGCATGCGATCACCGGCAGCCGCGGGTAGCGCGGGAACGCCGGGTCGGACTCCGAAAGTCCGCACATCCAGAACTGCGAGCGAGCCCCGCGAACAATGCGGGCATGCTCACAGGTCGCGCAGAGACCGGGCTTGGCTTCGGACATGGCGATGGGCTCGACGCACGGCCGGGCGAGAGGCGCCGACGAGGCGTTGCGGAAGCCGGCGAAGTCCGCGGCCGGGGTGCACGTTGACATGCTGGTAGCGCTCGATCGGCCAGCCGCGCAGCGCCGCCTCTGCGACCAGCCCGCGATCCGGGTTGACGCAGACCGGGTGGCCGACCTCGTCGAGCATCGCCAGGTCGCTGACGAAGCTGTCGCCGTAGGCGTGGGAAGCGCCGAGGTCGACGTCATGGAGCGCAGCGAGGTCACGCACCGACGCCGCCTTGGCATCGCCGTGGCAGAAGCGGATGATGCGACCGGTGTAGCGCCCGTCGCGAAGCTCAGCATCGGTGGCCGCGACGCCGTCGACGCCGAGCGCGCTGCCCAGCTCAGCGATGAACTCATGGGGCGAGGACGACACCAGGAAGACCAGGTCGCCGCGACTCCTGTGCCATTCGATGCGCGCACGCGCCTGCGCATACACCCTGGGGAGGACGTACTCGGGGATGGTCTCCCGCGCAAAGCTGCGCAACCGGTCAGCCTCGATACCCTCGACGAGGACGCCGACGCCGCGAACAGCTTCACGGATCTGCGTCTCGTCGAACCCGTGGAGGCTGAATCGTGCCTGGGTGACCAACGCATGGAGCATGGCGCGGGTTGGCAGCAGACCGGCGCGGCGCATCGGCCGGGCGACGTGGAGCAGCGACGAGCCGCGCAGCAGTGTGCGATCGACATCGAAGAAGGCGGCTCCACGGCGGGCGGCCGGGGTCGGCTCGTCTACCATGCGCGGGATGTCCAGGCCTGCGAGCCGCGGTGCGGTCTCCACGACGTCCAGTCTACGAGCCACCGCTGAAGATCTGCTCTCCACGGCGGCACAACGGATCTCCACGTCGCGCAACATCGAGCATTGGCAGCCTGGACTTGCGCGATGGGACGCGGAGGTCCTGCTGGCTCACGTCCTGGCGGTCGAGCCCGACGATGAGGACCTCGCCGAGTATGCGGTCAGCAAGACACAGCGGCGCGAGTTCAGGGAGTTGGTGGAGCGCCGGTTGACGGGCGAGCCGGTCAACTACATCACCGGGCACTTCACCTTCTGTGGACTGAGACTGATGGTGCGCCCAGGGGTTTTCTCACCGCGCGCATCCAGTGAGTTGGTGGTGGAACATGCCGTGCGGCGCCTGCGGCGGCGACGCGGCCGGCGCGTCGTGGTCGATGTGGCCACCGGCTCGGGAGCGATGGCGCTGGCGATCGGCGCGCAGGTGCACGGCAGCGAGGTGTGGGCGATCGACATCTCACCCAAGGCGGTGAAGCTCGGTAAAGCCAACGCGCGACAGCTGGGCCTCAACAATGTGACGTTCGCGGTCAGCG
>JANWHI010000054.1 GCA_025450495.1 Candidatus Dormiibacter sp.
GACCCGCAGCGCCAGGCTGCAGGGTCACAGCTTTCTGTGGATGGCCCCAATCTACGGGCTGTGCGCGGTGTTGTACGAGCCCGCCCATGACCTGATGCGCGAGCGGCCGGTGGCGCACCGCGCACTGGCCTACGCGCTGGGCATCCTCGCCGTCGAGTACACGGCCGGGCGGCTGATCCGGCGCGCCACCGGGGTCATCCCGTGGGACTACAGCGGCCGCAGCCCGTTGGCGATCGGCGGTGCCACGCGGCTCGACTACGCGCCGCTCTGGGCGGCCGCCGGCGTCGCCCTCGCGCCGGTCGACGACGCGCTGCGTTCGGCGCGGATCAGCTGGGCCGGCTGATGCGGCGCCGCCTCCCGCCGGGCGCTCGCCAGCGAGCCGCCATCGTTGTCGAACGGCTGCGCGCCGAGTACCCGGTGGCGTCCTGCGCGCTGGTGCATGACTCTCCGCTGCAACTGCTCGTCGCCACCATCCTCAGCGCGCAGTCCACCGACAAGCTGGTCAACCTGGTCACTCCCATTCTCTTTGCCCGCTACCCGACCGCCGCCGCTCTGGCCGCGGCGCCTCAGGAGGACGTGGAGGAGGTCATCAAGTCGACCGGGTTCTTCCGGATGAAGGCCCTCGCCACCCGCGAGATGGCCCGCGACCTTGTGGAGCGCTTCGACGGTGAGGTGCCGCCACGCATGGAGGACCTGGTGACCCTGCGCGGAGTCGGTCGCAAGACTGCCAACGTCGTGCTCGGGGTGGCGTTCGCTGTTCCTGGCTTCCCCGTGGACACGCACGTGACCCGCCTGTCTGCGCGGCTGCGGCTGACGGCAGCAACCGACCCCGTCGAGATCGAGCGCGACGTCACATCGATGGTGCTGCCTCAGGAGTGGACCGACCTCAGCCTGCGCCTCATCCTCCACGGGCGCCAGGTGTGCGTGGCCCGGTCGCCGAAGTGCCCGATCTGCCTTCTCAACGACATCTGCCCCTCCGCAGAGCTCGGTCCGGTGCGGCCGAAACCGGCGCGACGCAAGCTTCAGGCGGCTTCGAGGACCCGGCCGGCGCGCTCTCCGAGCACCAGCTGACGGAAGCCGGGAAACGCGCAGGCGCGCGGCCGGTGGATGGCGGCGACCAGTGCCTCGGTGCGCTGGATCTCGCGCACCTCGATGCCGCAGGCTCGGGCCACGGCCTCGACACCGATCACCCGGCCGGCGCCCGCGTCCACGTGGCCGGGGTGAATCGCCGCCGAGAGGGTGACCCGCGCGTAGATGAAGGGCTCGGCGGAGTGCTCGGGGACGTTGCTCTCGATGATGCCCAGCGTCTGACCCTCGGCGAGCTCTCCTGCCAGCGACTCCGCGACGCCGGTCAGGAGACGTTGCGCTGAGGCGGCGCCGGGGGCATCGTGGAACACCAGGGCGACTCTGCCGTCGCTCCTCAGGTGCTGGATGGCGAGAGCGCTGAGCCCGGTGCGGTGGTCGAAGAAACTCACCGGGAGGGTGGCCAGTGGGGCGCCGACCTGCATGTGCACAGGCTAAGGAGTCAGCACGGACAACCAAAGGACGATGGACAGTACAGTTCGCAGCCATGCAGGGTGCTCAAAAGTTGACGCCGCTCGACGCCTCCTTTCTTCACCTTGAGACACCGCGCACCCACATGCACATCGGCGGCGTGGCCATCTTCGAACCCTCGCCGCTGGGCACCGGGCGGGCGCTCTACGACGGCCTCGCCAAGGCGATCGCGCCGCGGCTCGACCTGATGCCCCGGTATCGCCAGAAGCTGGCCTTCGTCCCACTCAGCCTCGACACGCCGGTGTGGGTCGATGACCCGGATTTCGACATGACCAACCACCTGCTGCGCGCGGCCCTGCCCAAGCCCGGCGGCGACCGCGAGTTGCGCGACCTGATCGGCCGTGTCTTCTCGCGCAAGCTCGACCGGCGCCGCCCGCTGTGGGAGATCTACATCGTCGAGGGGCTCGAGGGCGGCCGCTGGGCGCTGCTGACCAAGTCACACCACGCCATGGTCGACGGCATCTCCAACCTGGAGCTGGCCACCATCCTCCTCGACAGCGAGCCCGACCCCGGCGCGCAACCATTTGGAGTGTCGCGCTGGCAGGCGCGCGAGTCGCCGAGCGCGATGGGGCTGCTGGTCAACTCGCTACGCGAGCGCGTCACCCGCCCGGCGCGCGTGCTCAGCGCGGCGCGTGCGGTGGCCGGCCAGCCGGGGCGGCTCGCCAACGCGCTGCGCGATACCGCCAGCGGCCTGGCGGCGATGGCCGCGCACATGGGCTCCCCCAAATCGTCGATCAACGGGGACACCGGCCCCACTCGCTCGTTCTCCTACAGCCATTTCCCGCTCGACGACTTCCGACTCATCAAGGGCGCCTTGGGCGGCACCATCAACGACGTCGTGCTCGCGGTCGTGGCGGGTGGCCTGCGCCACTTCCTGATCGCCCGCGGCGTCGACCCCGACGACGCGGACGAGGCGCTGCAGGCGCTCTGCCCGGTGAGCATCCGCGACACCAGCGAGCGCACCGCGCTCGGCAACCGCCTGGCCATGCTGCTGGTGAACCTGCCGATCGCGGAGATCCACCCGGCACGACGCCTCGCCGCAGTGCGCGTCACCGTCGAGGCTCTGAAGGCACGCAAGCAGGCGGTCGGCGCCGATTTCCTGCTCAACCTGGCCGGGTTTGCGCCGTCGACGCTGCACGCGATGGTGGCGCGCGCGTCGCTGCGGCAGATCGCGTTCAACCTGATCGTCACCAATGTGCCCGGGCCGCAGATCCCTCTCTACTGCCAGGGCGCGAAGCTCGTCGACGTGTACCCGATCGCCTTCCTCTACGACGGCCAGGAGCTGGCGGTCGCCGTCTTCAGCTACGCGGGCATGCTCAACTTTGGCTACCTGGTGGATGCCCAGGGTGTCCCCGACGTCGATGTCTTCGCCCAGTGCGTCGAGGAGTCAGTCCGCGAGCTGGTCGATGCAGCGCGCGCCGCTGACCGAGCTAGTGCTCACGAGGCCGCCAGCGCGTCCCTGACCGGGCGGCGCAAGCCGGCAACCGGCAAGAGGGCAGCAACCAAAGCGAAACCCGCTCGGCGGCGCACACCCGCGTAGCTGCACCGGGTCGCCGTCAGGCCAGGCTGGGGCCGCCCAACCGCAGCGCCCAGGCGCTGGCCTGGTCGTCGGGGACCGGGCTGTGGCCATCCATCGACCGCGCCAGGCGGCTCGCCTCACTACGGTCGAGCCGGACGCGACCGGCGTCGGCGTGGGTGATCAGGCCGGCGTCGATGCAGAGGTTGAGGAACTCGACGAGCTCGTCGGCATCGAGAGGGTCGAGGAAGCGCATCTTCCTGATCAACCTTTCGCGGTTGCTGGGCAGGAAGACGCCGAGGTCAGCGAATGCGAGGAGCACGGTCCGTGCGAGGTCGCGCAGTTCGTCCACGAGTTGGATGGTACTTGCCGCCGGGTCAGCGGGCCACCCGCAGCGCAGTGGCAAGCAGTTCCGCCACCGCGACCGTGGCGGCGGTGGCCTGGCTGCGCCACGACGGGTCGCCGATGCTCGAGATCAGCTCGCCGTACATCGGCGAATAGAGCGTGTTGACCAGCGCCCGGTCGCTCAGCGAGGCGGTGCTGCGACGCGGGCCGGTGCGTCCGTCGCGGGTCAGCAGGAAGGCGCCGTCTTCCCAGATCACGTCGAGGCACTGCGCTGGGCGGTGCAGCCGGATGAGGTTGCCGCGGCGGCTGCCGGCGTAGGAGACCGCGATGTGCGCGGTGCCAGCGGCAGCGAGGCTGAGATCCACCGAGGCAACCTCGCGCCCACCCCGACCATCGCGCTGGCAGGCGACCACTTTGCAGGCGGGATCGAGCTCGTGGAGGAGCGCGAGGTAGTGCACCGCGTGGTCGCCGAGAATCCCCCCCTCGTGCTCCGAGTCGGCGCGCCAGCCCCCGGCGCTGAGCGGGTCGGTGCCCGGCCGCTCGACCGCGACGCTGAGGCTGAACGGCTCACCATCCCGTACCGCCCCGGCGGCAGCCCGCGCCAGCCATCGCCAAGGCTGCGCGTAACGGTACTGGTGGACGGTTGCCAGGGCCTGGCCACGATGTGAATCCGCCAGCTCACGCAGGGTGCCAACGTCCGCCTCACTGAGGCCGAGCGGTTTCTCGCAGAGGACGTGCAGCCCTCGGGCAACGGCAGCCGCGATCTCGCCCAGGTGGGCGCTGGGCGGCGTGGCGATGACCAGGAGGTCGGGGCGTACTGTGTCGAGCATATCGTCGTTCTCGGCGAAGCCCTGGGCGCCCGGGTGTGCCGCAACGACGGCGTCGCGCCGCTCCGCCGCGGGGTCGCACACGCCGACGAGCTCGACGATGCCGGACGACTCGAGTGCGCTCAGCGCCGGCAGATGGGCGCGCGCGGCGGCAGAGCCGACGCCCACCAACCCAACCCGCGGCCGGGTCACGGGATGGTCGTCACGCGGCAAGGGCACGTCCCAGGGCGGCGATAGCATCGTCCGCCTGTGTCTCGCTCAGCATCAGCGGAGGGTTGAGACGGACCTCGGGAACGTCGCCCACGATGAGGATGCCCTCGTCGAGGCAGCGACGGAACAGCCGCAGGCACTGCGACGGGTTGGCGAGTGCGCCCGTCGCAGGATTGACAAGGTCGAAGCCGAGCATCATGCCCACTCCGCGGTTCCCGCTCACATACGGGGACGCGAGCTGGAGCTCGGCGATGCCGTACGCCAGCCGCCGTCCAACGCTGTCGACGCGCTCGAGGAAGCCGGGCGCGGTGACGACGTCGAGCACCGCGGTTCCGGCCGCACAGGCGAGCGGGTTGGCGCCGTAGCTGCTTGACGTCGCCGACCGCTCGGCGAACAGGCTCCGGTCCCAGAGCTCGCGCGGGGCGGCGACGCCGCTGAGCGGGTAGCCGCCGCCGATCGCCTTGCCGAGCACCAGGATGTCGGGACGGACGCCGAACCAGTCGACGGCGAAGTTGCGTCCCAGCCGTCCGAAGCCGGTGATCGACTCGTCGACGATCAGCAGCCATCCCTGGCGATCGCAGAGGTCGCGCAGGCCGGCGAGAAAGTGGCGCTGCGGGGGGCGGTTGCCCGCGGTCCCCAGCACTGGCTCGACGATGACTGCCGCGACTCCGTCCAGCCGCGTCGCCCCGGCCGCGAGCTCGGCAAGCGCCGCGGCGCCGTCCTCCTCACACGCCTCGTAGGTGAGGGCATCGTGCGCCCCGCAGCGCGGGTAGGGAAGGGTATGCACCCAGTCAACGCCGAGGGCGACGCGCTCGTCGGGAAAGCGGCCACCGCTGAAGCGCACGCCGGTGGTCTTGCCATGGAACCCACTGGAAAAGGAGATGAGGTCGCGCTTGCCGCTGATCGATTGGGCGAGACGCACTGCCACCTCGACCGCCTCGGCGCCGCCGGAGTAGAGCGCCACCCTGTCCACCCCGGCGGGCAGAATCGTGGCCAGCCGCTCCAGGTACGTCGCGTGCTCGGGGGTGTGGAGCACGCAGGCCGCCAGGCGCGACGCCTGGTCCGCGATGGCGCGCGACCAGACCGGGTTGCCATGGCCGATGGCGGCGACCCCCATCGCCGTTGCGAAGTCGAGCAGACGCCTGCCCGAATCCGTGACCAGGTAGGCGCCCTCGCCGTGGGTTACCACAAGGCCGGCGGACTCGGCGATGCGGCGCGGGCCGCCGCCACCGAGACGGCGCACGGTGTCAGCGACGTGCGTGGCTGCTGATGCGTCGGTCGTTGTGCTCACTAGATGGCCTCGATGTCGTTGTTGTCAGGGCCCCCGCCGCGGCGCCGCAGCCGGCGCGCGTGCGGATGGTGCTGGAGGTGGTACGGGACGTTGACGACCACCGTCCCCGGCCGAAAGAGAAGCTGCGCCTTCAATCGCAATGCGGTCTGGTTGTGGAGAAGCTGATGCCACCAGCGGGTCGCGACCAGCTCGGGCAGGACGATGATCACTGTGTCATCGCTGCGTTGCTTGTCGATGGCGTCAATGTAGCGTAGCAGGGGGCGGATGAAGGAGCGGTAGGGAGACTCGACGATCTCCAGGGGCACGTGATTGCCCCACGCTTCCCAGCGCGCTCGCAACATGGCGATGTGATGCTCGTCATCGCAGACGTGGACGGCGATGACGTTTTCGCTGAGCGACCGCGCCAGCGCCAGCGACTGCAGCGCCAGGCTGTTGAGGTCGGCGATGGGCACCAGGCACACCAGCCTCATCTGGTCCGGCGACGTCGGTATCTCGGTGGTGAGCCGACCGCTCACCTCCTGGTAGTGACGGTGGATCGAGAAGCAGGCGGCGACGAGCAGCGGCACGATGACCACGATGACTCCGGCGCCGTCGAGGAAGCGCGTCACGCCGTTGATCGCCAGCACCAGACCCGTGATGACCGTGCCCGTGGCATTGATCGCCAGGCCAAGCCGCCAGCCCTTCTCGCGCCGGCGCAGCCATCGTGAGACCATGCCCGCCTGCGACATGGTGAACGCGGTGAAGACACCCACCGCATAGAGCGGCAGAAGGCTGTTGACATTGCCGTTGAATCCCCAGACCAGAAGCCCCGACAGAGCCGCCAGGACGATGATCCCGTTGCTATAGGAGAGCCGGTCGCCGAGTCGCTTGAACTGATGGGGCGCGTAGTCGTCCCGCGCCATGAAGAAGAGGAGCCGGGGGAAGTCGGAGAACGCCGTGTTGCCGGCCAGGACCAGGATGGCCGTGGTGGACACGATGACGAAGAAGTACAGCGGACCGTTCTGAAAGGCGTAGGTGGCGATCTTCGAGATGATCGTCTGGTAGTGCGGCGAGTTGGGATCGTCGGGAACGAGCCCGAGCCAGAAGGTGACCAGGCTGATGCCGACGAACATCAGGCCGAGGATGATGCCGAGCGTGGTCAGGGTCGTGCGTGCGTTGACCCACTCCTTGGGCTTGAACGCGGGGACGCCGTCGCTGATCGCCTCGACGCCGGTGAGCGCGGTGGCACCGGAGGCGAAGGCCCGCAGCAACAGGAAAATGCCAAGGTTCTGGGTCACCCGTCTGGGGTCGATGATCGGCACGGTGTGGGGCACGTGGTGGACCAGGATCTGGAAGCCGGCGACGATCACCATCAGGAACATCGACGCGATGAAGAGGTACGTGGGTGCGGCGAAGATCGAACCCGACTCGCGGATGCCCCGGAGGTTGCCGAACAGCAGCAGCGCGATGAATGTCAGGCACAGGGGCACGCGGTACGGGATGGCCGACGGAGCAGCGCTGAGGATGTTGTCCGTTCCGGCGGCGACCGAGACCGCGACCGTGAGCGTGTACGACGTCATCAGGGCGCAACCGGCGATCAGTCCTGCCAGCGGGCCGAGGTTGTCACTGGCGACGATGTATGACCCGCCGCCTTTGGGGTACGCCCTGATCGTCTGCCGGTAGCTGAGCACGACGATGGCGAGCAGCAGCGCAATCGCACCGGTGATCGGCAGGATGAAACCGTAGGCGGTGGCGCCGGCCAGGACCAGGTAGAAGAGAATCTGCTCAGTGGCGTAGGCCACCGAGGACAATGCGTCCGACGAGAGAACCGCGAGCGCCTTGATCTTGCTGAGCCGCTCGTGGCTCTGCGCCTCGGTGGCCAGCGGCGTGCCGAGGATGATCAACCGCAGCTTGTTTCGCAGCCGTCCGAACTCGCCGGTCGGCGCGGTCGCACGCGCCGTCGCCTGCAGCCAGCCGGGAGCGACTCGTTCGAATCCCTGGGTCTTCGAACGGACCACGCGAACATAGTGTTCGCCCGGGCGGCCGCGCTTCTCGAGCGTGTCGAGGTCGGGATCGATGAAGGCGCCGTCTGCGGCTCGCGCGCGGGGAACCCGCGACCACGCGCGTCCCGCCTCCCGAAGTGACGTCACCTCATCGTCGGCGAGATGCACCTCGGCGTGGCCGGATGGCTCCGGCAGCGTGTCAGTCACTCTCAGTCACAACTCCGCCCGCAGTGTAGTTGCGATCTGCGCGAACGCGGACAGGCGCACCTCGGGTACGATTCGCGGCGTCCGATGGTTTTCGACTTGGCCGAGTGATCGACACAACAGAGGCATCGTCTCCCGCCGCAGGCGAGGAGACGGGCGGCCGGAGCGCACCTGTCAATGGTGACGCGCGAGGCACAGCCCCCGCCGTGCGTCGGCGCGCGCCCATCGGCGGCCCCTCCCCCGCGCAGCTTCCCCGGATCGCGCGCCCGCAAGGGCTGCCGCACGCCGGCCATCCGATCGAGCCGCCGTCTCCCGAGCACCACCACCTTCCCGGATGGGTGCGTCGCGTCCACGGCCAGGCGCGTCCCATCCTGGCCGACCTGCTCGGCAACCTCGACGGCGACTCGCGCGATCGTTTCCAGGCCAGCGTCGGCGCCCTGATCGGCGGCATGAGCGCCGGTCGGTTCAGCCTCGCGTGGCAATACCCCAAGCTGATCTCGGATGGCATGGAACAGTTCGAGGCACACCGCCGCGAGAACGCCGAGATCTTCAGGGCGCAGCGGGCGCTCGACCAGCGGCGCAAGAGGGCCGGCGATTCACTCAGGGAGGCGGGCGCGCGGCTGGCGCCCGACGCGCTGGCACGCCTCAATCGCACGCTGCGCAGCGCCACAACGGCGGATGAGCTCGCTGCGGTGGCCACCGAGGTGGAGCAATCCGTCGCTGCGGCTCGCAACAACGCGGAGAAGCGCAGGGATCGCGAGATCGACCGCACCCGGTCGCGCATCCGCAAGACGCTGCCCCGCGCGCTGACCACCGAGCCGACCGAGACGTGGCAGGACGTGCTCCGCCGCTTTGCGGAGTCACAGGCGGCGGAGTAGCGCAGAGGCCCCGGTATACTCGGGTGGAATTGAGCAGCACTCCCGTGGCAGCGTCGCTCGACCCGGATCGCCTTGCTCCAGACGCCGGCAACCCCGCTGTCGCCGGCGTGATGCGTGACGAGGTGGTCTTCTGTCTGCCCAGCACCCCGGTGGACGCCATCGCCAAGCTGATGGCCGACAACGAGCTGCCCGAGATCCCGGTGCTGCTCGATCGCCGCCCGGTTGGCTACGTGCACCAGGACGACGTGCTCGATCGGCTGGTCACCGGCGCGGTGGTGATTGCCGGCAGCGACCTGGCCATGAGACCTCCGACAACTGTGGTGCAGGCGATTGACATCCTGCGCAGCCCGCCGCTCCTGGTCGACGAGTCCCAGCAGGTGCGCGAGGTGGCGGCGGTGATGGCCGGGCAGGGGCGCCAGGTGGCGCTGGTGATGCACGAGGACGAGACGCCGGTGGGGATGCTGACGGCGCGCGAGCTCGCCGATCACCTGCTCGCCCATCCGGAGCTCGACGATGCCTGAGCTCGACCGCATCGCCACCACGTTCGGGGCTGAGTGCAACTCGGATGACACCCTGCGCGACATCCTCCCGGCGTTGCGCGCCCAGCACCCGGTGCCTTTGGTGGTCACGCGCGACGATGTCGTCGAGGGCACGGTCGGTCTCGAGGTGGTGGTGCCCGCGTTCGGCAGCGACCTCGGTTCGATCAGCGTCGGCTCGGTGATGCGCCCCGCGCCGCGGCTTGACGTGGGTGAGTCAGTCGAGAAGGGCGTCGCCGCGATGCGCGCCGAGCGGGCCGCCGCGGTGATCGTCACCGAGAGCTCCGGGGGACTCTTCTCACGGACGCGCGACGAGCGCCCCGTGGGCCTGGTCACCGATGTGCAGGTATTGGCCACCATCGGCAGGAACGTGACGGACAAGGCTCCGATGAAGATCCTCGCCGGGCACCGCGACCTGGGCTTCAACGTGCCCGTCTCACCGTGCCAGCGCAACTGCCCGATCAAGCAGGACATCGCCACCTACGTCGATTACGTCAGCCAGGGACGCTACGTCGATTCCTGGATGGTGATCCACGAGACCAATCCGTTCCCGAGCATCCTGGGGCGGCTCTGCAACCACCCCTGCGAGACCGACTGCAAACGTGGCTGGGATCCGGGCGAGGAGCCGGTCACGATCCGCTCGATCAAGCGCTTCAGCACCGACTTCGCCTGGCAGCAGAACCTCTGGATCGACTACAAGATCGCGCCGTCCAACGGCCGCCGCGTGGCGGTGGTGGGCGCCGGGCCCGCCGGTTTGACGTGCGCGCTCGACCTGCGCGTGCAGGGCTACGAGGTGGCGCTCTACGAGCGCGAGGCCAAGGTTGGCGGGCTGCTCAGCACCTCGATCCCACCGTTTCGTTTCGACCACCGCCAGCTGCAGTGGGAGCTCGACATGATCCTGGCCACCGGGATCGACGTCCACACCGACAGCAACGTCGGCGAGGGTGAGAAGGACGTCAAGATCGACGACCTGCTTGCCCAGCACGACGCCGTGTTCGTGTCGATCGGGATGATGAAAGGACGGATCCTGCCGATCCCGGGCACCGACCTTCCCCAGGTCACCGACGCCATGACCTTCCTGCGACAGGTCTCCTACGACCGCATTCCTCCGCACTTCCCCGTGGCCGGGCGGGTGGTCGTCGTCGGCGGCGGAGCGATCGCCACCGACGCCTGCCAGACCTCCATCAAGCTGGGCGCCAAGCAGGTGTGGATGGTGGCCATCGAGCCCGAGGACCGGCTCCCGGCGTTCGGCAATGAGCTCCACGAGGCCAAGGAGATCGGGCTCAAAATCCACTCCGGCGTCATCGTCAAAGAGGTCCACGCCGACGACCGTGGCAACGTCGCTGCGGTCAGCTTCGCGCCACTCCAGCCCATGCAGTTCGATCCGCTCAGCGGCAAGCTGATCTTCTCGTCAGTGAAGGAGGTCGAGGGCGCCGAACGCTGGACGGCGCAGGCCGACCTCGTCATCTTCGCCTCCGGACAGATCATGGAGGGGCTCGGCAAGTCGGTCCCGCTCACCCAGCGGGGACTGGTGGCCGCCGACCGCGGTGGCCACACCGGCGTCGACCGGCTGTTCTGCGGCGGCGATTGCGTGCAGGGCCCGTCGTTCATCGTCGACGCGGTCGGCTGGGGACACCGCGTGGCGCGGTCGATCCGCGAGAGCCTCGGCGATGTTGCCGGGCCCGGAGAGCGCATCTACCAGACCATCGTCGAGCGAACCGACGATCACCGCCAGTCCGAGGTCTTCGCCCGCACCGACCCGGCCATCCTCGAGGCCTCCAAGCGCTACGACATGAGCGAATGCGAGCTGCCCTGGAGCGACCGAGAGGCGATCGTCCAGTCGATCCGCTGCTTCCAGTGCGATTCCGTCCACCACTACGACACCGCCGTCTGCGTGCTCTGTGGCGCCTGCGACGATGTCTGCCCGGAGAAGGCGATCGACGTGGTGGTGTTCGGCGAGGATCGCGAGCGCTCCTCGGGCGGTGAGACCATGGTGTGTCGCACTTCGGGCGGGGACCCGACGTCGGGCGGCTACGAGGGCGAGATCTTCATCAACTACGACCGCTGCACCAACTGCAGGATCTGTGAGGACCACTGCCCGGTGAACTGCATCACCTTCGAGCGGGTCCGCTTCGTCGACGACACCATGCGTGTCGTGGAGAAGCCACGGATCACCGTGGACCTGCCGCTGGTCGCGGTGCGCTGAGCTCGCCGGCAGCTGCGCCGCCGGGCGCGCAGGACGAGGCGCTGATGCGGCGTGCGCTGCGCCTGGCCCGGGCCGCGGGGGTGCGGGGCGAGGTGCCCGTCGGCGCAGTGGCGGTGCTGGGCGGTCGGGTGATCGCGGCGGCGTCGAACCGCATCGAGCGCTCCGGCGACGCGACGGCGCACGCCGAGATGCTGGTTCTACGACGCGCGTCTGCCCAGGTGGGCAACTGGCGGCTCACCGGCGTGACCGTGGTGGTGACGCTCGAGCCGTGCCCGATGTGCGCGGGGGCGATGGTGCAGGGTCGTGTCGATCGCTGCGTCTACGGGGCGTGCGACCCCAAGAAGGGCGCCGACGGCAGCGTCTACGACGTTCTGCGCAACCCGGCCAACAACCACCGGCCCGCGGTCGCCGAGGGTGTGCTCGGCAGGGAGTGCGGCCGTCTGCTCAGCGATTTCTTCGCGGCCCGGCGGCGGTGATGAGAGGGGC
>JANWHI010000055.1 GCA_025450495.1 Candidatus Dormiibacter sp.
CTGGGGACGGATCCCGGCGATCTCTCGTCGCTGGAGAACCAGGGCGCCATCGGCGCCATCGAGCGGACCCGAACCCCCGTCTGAGCTTCGGCCGCCCGCGTGCCGGGACGTCCCAGTGATGTCCGGAATCGCGCTCGATGATGGGCGGCTCCGCGTCGGGATGCAGCGCCGTCGCCACGGCGGCGCCCGCCCGACGGCCTCGAGAAGGGGGCGATCATGCCCGACTCCGTCCCGCTGCGCGGCAGCGCCTACCACCCCGCCGGAGGCACGCGCCCCGGCCATCGCAGTCTGCGCACGCTCAGCGAAGCCGAGTTGCAGGCTGTTGCAGGCATCACGCTCCTGCTCCGCGAGCGCGCCGGCGGGCCGACGACGGCGCAGAGCCTGTCCTGGCTCCAATCGCTGCCGGACCCGAGCGCGCGCCACCTCGACCTCGCGCAGCTCACAGCGCGCCACGGTTTCGACGCCGCCGATCGTGATCGCGCGGTGCGGTGGGCGACGGCCGCCGGCCTCCAGGTCACCGCTGAAGACCCGGCCACTCGACGCGTGATGCTGCGCGGCAGCGCCGAGCAGCTCTCACGCGCCTTCGAGGTCGACCTCGAGCGATTCGCATGGCAACGCCTCGACGGCGCCACCGTCGAGTACCGCGGCCATCGCGGCCCGGTGCGCCTCCCCGCCCACCTCGATCGCGTGGTCGAGGGTGTCTACGGGCTCGACGACCGCCCGCTTGCTCGTTCGCACATGCGCGGGCTCGACGACGGCCGTTCGGCGGTGTTCGCGTACGACCCGCCCGAGCTTGCTTCGTTGTACGACTTCCCCCGTCTCGCCAACGGCGGCGCGGGGGTCGAGCTGGTTGCGGCGATGATCGAGCTCGGTGGCGTGGTGCATCCCTTCGACGTGGCGGCATCGTTTGCGCGCATGGGGCTGGCGGCGCCCGACATCACCAACGTGTGGCTCGACGGCGCAACCCCGAATCCCGACCCGAACGGCGCGGACGTCGAGGTGGCGCTCGACTACCAGGTGATCGGCGGCATGGTGGCGGCCATGGCCCCAAAGGCGCACCTCACGATCGTCAGCTACAACGCGCCCAACTGCGAGCGCGGCTTCATCGATGCGGCCGCGACGGCGGCGAGTGACGCCATCCGCCACCCGGCGGCAGTGTCGATCAGCTGGGGCGCGCCGGAGGACCACTGGTCGCCGCAGGGGATGCGCGGGCTCGACGCCGCGTTCGCCACCGGCGCGCTTCACGGCGTGACCTTCAGCGCGGCGGCCGGCGATGCCGGGTCGACCAATGACGAGATCGACGGATATCAGCATCCGGAGTTCCCGGCGTCGAGCCCGCACGCGTGGGCATGCGGCGGCACCACGATGCTGGCGGCCCGCGGCCGCATCCGCAGCGAGACGGTCTGGAACGAGCTGGCGCGGGGGGCGGGTGCGGCCGGAAGCGGAGTCAGCACGGTGTTCCCGGTGCCGGCGTACCAGGCGGCGCAGGGGATCCGCCCGCGATCGGCGGACGGCGGCGGGCTCGGCCGGGGACTGCCGGACGGCTCCGGCAATGCCGATCCACTGACCGGGTGGAACGTCGTGGCACTGCGGCGACTCCGGTCGACCGGCGGCACCAGCGCCGTGGCTCCGATGTACACGGCGCTCTGGACGCTGGTCTCCGCACAGCTGGGACACCGGATCGGGCTGCCCCATCCCGTCCTCTATGCCAAGCGCGGCCGCGGCTTCAACGATGTGACCACCGGCGACACCGGCGGTCCATACCGTGCCGGGCGCGGCTGGGACCTCGCCAGCGGGTGGGGCAGCCCCGACGGCCGTCAGGTCGCCCGAGATCTCGGTGTGCGAGTGCAGGGTCCGGAGGTGCGCCGGCCGCGGATCGAGAGCGGCCAACGTGAGATCGCCTGAGCTCAGGTCCCGAGCAGCGCGGCTGAGCCCGTGGCGAGCGCCACGGGCCGGCCGTCGGCGCCGATGATCTCGGCAGTGCTCACCGCCAGGCTGCGACCCCGGTGGACGACCTTGGCGCGGGCTTCGAGCGTGCTGCCGTCCCCCGCCACCGGTCGGAGGAAGTTCACCTTGACGTCCACGGTCGCCATCCCCTCACCCTTGGCGAGGGTGGTCTGCGTCGCCAGGGCGAGCGCGAGATCCGCGAGCAGGACGATGAATCCGCCCTGCGGCCAGCCGAAGGGTGTGGCGAGCCAGCCGCTCAGCGGCATGGCGCACGTCGCGGCGCCCAGGGTGGCGTCGGTCGGGGCGATGCCGAGCAGGTGATGGATCGGTGGCAGCGGCAGGTCTCCACGAATCTGCGCGTGGATGATCTCGACACCGCTGCGCGCGCTGAACTCGGCGTGGTCGATGCGCGTGCCGGACACCGGCCGGAGGTACGGATCTGGTCCGTCATCGGGGTCGCGCTGCCCGGCAGGCCGGAGCGGCGGTGCCGCGGTGCCGCCGCGTGACGGAACGCTGCCCGCGGCATCGCTGAAGATGCGCATTCGCGATGTCGAATAGGCCACCAGCTTGCCGTCGTCGACCACCTCGCATGCCGAGAGACCCATGGTGCGCCCGTTGTGGAGCGCACGACCCTGCGCCGCGATCATCGATCCGATGCGCGCCGGACGCACGTAGGTCATCGACATCTCTGCGGTCGTGTACTGCGCGTGCGCGGGAAGCAGCGACTGCAGGGCGCACCCGAGCGCGGCATCCGCTGCGAGCGCGAGCACGCCTCCCGGAACACCGCCGTGTGACCACTCGAACCATGCGGACACCGGCAGACTGAATGCGGCCGTCCCCGGGTCTGCACCGTCGAAAGTCAAGCCGGTCAGCCGTCCCATTGGTGGTTGCGCGCGCACCACGCGCAGGGCCTCAAGTCCGCTCAGCTCGCGTGCCGACGCATCGAGGATCTCGCCTCGCACCGGGATGTCACGCCACAGCGCTGGTTCACGGATCAGCATGGCCCGAGCTTAGCGACGGTGAGGCTTGGCGGCGGTCAGCGCGGTGGCGCTGCGGGAACCCACGCGACGCCAATGCATGTCGATGTCGCCACGCTCGTGCCGACCACCGGGGCCGCGTAGGCGGCGCCACGGACGGTCACGGAGTCGGGAAAACCCGGGAAAGGGATGGGGAGGTGCACCACGCGAGCGACCTCCGCGTACACGCGGCATCCGTCGCTCGCGCAGCGCGTGCCCTCGGGTACCTGGGGATCATCCGCTGTCTTCAACATCAGCGGGTGCCCGGCGTCGACGGGTATCTGCGCAGACTGATCTCCAGCTTGGATGCACGCGCGCTCGAACGCATACAGAGCGCCCTGGCGATCCTGGGGGCTGATGTCAACGATCTGCACCGGGCACGCGACTCCGGATGCGGTGCCGGTGGGACACGCACCGGTCGTGTCGTAGAGGTAGCGGGGATCGACGGCATCCGCGCCCGATTGCGCGCCCAGCTGCGCGGCGGACTGGGCTCGCCCCGACCAGACGAACAGAAACGCCGAATCGGCGACCAGGCAGGTGAGGCCGAACAGGAACAGCGCAAAGCCCAGCGCGAACACGATCAACACCTGGCCGCGTTGCATTCTCCGACAGCGGCGCACTGCGACCGGCGGTCTCACTGGCGAAACGGTGGCGGCAACGCCTCCGCCTGCGCATGCAACATCGGGGTCCAGAAGACACCCCAGGCCAGTGGCGTGTTGGCGAAATCGAGCGACGCCGAGGCGCTGCACGTGACCACGTGGAGGCCGGACGGTGGGTGGAGCGTCCGGTCCAGGTACCCGGGGATCACCGTGCCGCCCGGCTTGATCGAGCCGATGTCGCACGACACGTCGGAGCCGGACGGGGAGCCCGGATACGCGACCGGTTGCACCGGCGGCGTTCCAGCGTTGCCGCTGTCCCCACCGGACGTGCAGAGCATTGCGGTCTGCCAGTGGAGCATGCCCATATACGTCGTCATGGTTCCGTAAAAGGTCTCGGCGGCATACCGACAGCCGGTCGGCAACCCGGCGGTCACGAGGGTGACTCCGTGGACGCCACAGCAGCGCGATCCCTTGGGATCGACGGCATTCTCCGGCGCCTGGAACCGCGATTGCGCCGCCAGCGCGGTGGCCGAGTTGAGCTGTTCCTGCACGGTGACCTCGACCATCACCGCCACGAAATTGCAGATGAGGAACAGCAGAATCGGAATGACCAGCGCGGTCTCGAGGACCGCCTGAGCGTTGTCGCCTCGCCGCCTCGCGCGCCTCACGGTGCGAAGCGCAGGGTGTGAGTGGTCGCCGAGATGTTGGTCGGCAACTCGAACGCGCCGGCGCCAGGACCGAGACCCGGCGGCACGAACGACGCGACGAAGCCGATCACGCGCACGGTGATCATCGGCGAGTCGTCGCACCCGGGCGGGTACGGCGCGACCTGACCGTGAGGCGGAGTGACACACGCGGGCGGGTCGGCTTCGCTGACGCAGACCACGACCACGCGCGGACCATCCGCGGCCTGCACCTCGGCCGGGGTCGAAGGGCAGTGCTGCGTGCTGTCGGGCGCGCAGCCACCACTCGCGTCGGTTGCGCACCAGCTGGTGACGGCGGTCCCGAACAGGGCGCTGCGCAGCCGCCCGGAAATGGCCGCCGCGACCACCCGCGCATCGGGTGCGGTCTCCGATGTCGGAGTCGAACCTGCCGACGACGCGATCATCGCGCCCTGCTCGACAGCCGACACCTCGGCCGACGTCTGAACCGCCCAGAGCCCGGCATCGACCGCCGCGATGAAGCAGAACAGGAAGAGCGGCAGCACCACGGCGAACTCGACAAGCGCTTGGCCACGTCGTGCGCGCGGCGTGCGTCGTGGACGCACCACCCCCTCGAATTCCCCTCCCATCGCCCACCCATCGTAGCCGGGCGCGGGGTCGCTACGAGGGGAGCACCACGAATGTCAGATCTATGGGGACCAGAGCAGTCACCGTCACCGAGTTTGCCGGCTGATTGGTGGTCGGATTGATCAGCGTGGTCCAGTTGCCATTGGAAAAGACCTCGAAGACGTACGGCCCGCCGATCGGCACGCTCGTGAAGCTGAAATCTCCCGCGGAGTCAGCGATCGTGTAGTAGAAGGGCGCGCTGGTCTGATACATCCCCCCGGGCTCGGCCTTGTAGTTGGAGCTGAGCCGGACCCGACCGGCGATCGGCAGGCCGGCGTGGGTCACCAGCGTCCCGGTCACGGTCTGGGGCGCCGCGAGCATCGCCTGCGCCTGTGATGCCTCGGGGCTGGTCGGGAAGCCGGCCACCAGCTGCTGCAGTGCCGCCACCGCCTCGTGGTACGAGTCGTGGGCGAGGTCCTCCTCGCCGGCGGCGAGCAGCGCGGACGGGAACAGACTGTCGGCGGTCCGGGTCGCCTGTGCCGAGTGCCCGCGCACCACGAGGTCGAGGATCGCGACCGCGTCCGTGGCGTGCCCCGCCGTGACCAGCACCTCCGCCTCGCCCGCCTGGTCGATGGGCAGCTGTCGCGCCGCCTGAACACCGGCGGGGGTCGCCGGGGCGAGCCTGCCGATCTCCTGGAGTCGCAGGATCGCCGCCGAATACTGCGCCCCGGCGGCGTCGGTCGCCGCGGCCTTGA
>JANWHI010000056.1 GCA_025450495.1 Candidatus Dormiibacter sp.
CCCTCCCGGCGGACGCCTGACCGAGCGAGGAGGGGAGCCGCACCGACAGCCGCAGCTGGAGCATCGCGCCCGGCTTCAGCCCCGCGCTGATCAAGAGACTCAGCGGCTGTCCCTTGAGCGTCTGCCACCCGGCGAGCTTGACGGACGGCTTCGAGCACACGAGGGTCGCGCCGGACAGCGTCCACGCGACCGGGCATCTGTCCACCCGCACCTGGAGCCCTGGCGGCGGCGCAGACGCCGTGCTCGGCCTGACCGTTACCGCGACGACATGCATGACCGTGGTGCCCGCGTTCACGGGGGTCGCCGTGCGCTGAACCGTGTCGCCAGGCGCGAGCGGCGCAGCGACCACGGACACTCCGCGGACGCCCGGACGGACGATCAGACGCGGCGGCGCCATGTTCGTCCGAGACACCGCTGCGAATGCTGACACGCCTCCGACCACGATCACGCTCGAGACGCCGGCGATCGCAAGCGCGAGCGCGCGGGGGCCCAACTTCCTCCGTCCATGGTTCATCGCCGCCGTCCTTCCGTGGATGGTCGGATCCTTACCGGCGCGGAGCCGGTCTGTTCTGGTTATCGGATAGGAAGCACAGCAGTTAACTCGCATACCACTCTCACCGCAAGGTGGGGTGCCTCATCCTGGTGGCACGCGGATCCCTCGATCGGGGGATCCGCCCCCTCCCCGGATTGAACGACACAAGGTGCGTACGATCGGCGGCCGGCAGGCGTCGACCGTGTCCGTCACCCGTCATCAGGAGACCACATGAAAGACCTGCGCTCGCAGCGTCGTCGGATCGTGAGCCGAAAACTGCTGC
The DNA here is from genome assembly GCA_025450495.1 of Candidatus Dormiibacter sp. The sequence continues at coordinate 816 of JANWHI010000056.1, forward strand.
TCTCGCTGGCCGCGGTAGCCGCCGCCGCCAGCATCGCCGGACTGGCGACCTTCGCAACGTTCACCAGCTCGGTTTCGCAGAGCCAGAGCATCACCACCGGCACCGTCCAGATCGCGCTCGGCGCCACGGGTGCCTCGACCAACCGGCTCAACATCGGCGCCACGGGCGTCGCCCCCGGCGACACCATCCAGCGCAGCGTCGACCTGATCAACTCCGGGTCTTTGAACCTGGCTTCCGTCGGCCTGACCACCACGGCCACGACCAGCTCCCTGCTGGACACCGACGCCGTCAATGGGCTGCAGATGGTGATCGACAAGTGCTCCGTGCCGTGGACGGAGGGTGGCGTCGCACCGGCGTACACCTACACCTGCTCGGGCGTCACGTCGTCCGTGCTGGCCTCGACGCCGGTCATCGGCGCGAATATGGCGCTGACCAGCCTGTCGGCGCTGACCGCGGGGAACACCGACCACCTGCGGGTCACCCTGACGCTGCCCGCGAGCGCGGGCAACACGTTCCAGGGCCTGACGTCCACCGTTCAGTACACGTTCACCGGCACTCAGCGGGCCGCCACCAACCGGTAGGTCCGTTGCGCGCAGTGCCAGCAGCCATCGTGCGGGCCGCCAGCTTGGCGGCCCGCACCGTGGTCGTCGCGGCGGTGGTGTTTGCCATCGCCGCTCTCGCGTTCTTCGGGATCGGGCCGCACTTCCTGCCCTACCGCACTGAGACGGTGCTTTCGGGGTCGATGGTGCCGCGCTTCTCACCCGGCGACGTGGTCGTCGTCACGCCTGAGCCGCCCCGGTCTCTGCGGGTCGGCCAGGTCATCACCTACAACGTCCCGGTCGCGCCGCACGAGCCGATCACCCATCGAGTGGTCGCCATCCTGCGCCACGGCGAGCACCCCGTGATCCGCACCAAGGGCGACGCCAACGCCGCCCCCGACCCGTGGGCCGCGCGCCTGAACGGCCCGCAGCTGTGGCGGCAGCGGTGGGTCATCCCCGGCGCCGGATGGATCATCGAGTGGTTGCGCCAGCCTGACGCCCGCTACCCCCTGGCCATCGGCATCCCGGTGCTGCTGTGCCTGCTGTGGCTGCGCGAGATCTGGACCAGGCCGGAAGACCGCCCCGACACCGAGATCCATGCGCCCGACGCTGCGTAGAGGCCTGCTTGCGGCGATGCTTACGGCAGCGTTTGCAGGCGCCGGCACGACACTCGCCTGGGCGTCGTTCAAATCCTCGGGCAGCGCCTCCATGAGCGTTTCCAGCAAGCACATCTTCCCCACCGCCTCGACGGTCACCGGCTACGACGTGGGCGACGCGTCGGCGGGCGGAGCCGAGGTCTCCACCCCGGACCCGGCCGCCTTCACCGACGGCACCACCTACAGCTCGTCGTCGAACTTTCAGACCACCTTCTCGGCCACCCGCTACCTTGACTTCACGCTGTCCGCGCCGCTGGCCGGCGGAGTCGGGGTGTCGTCGGCGGCGTTCGATTTCGATTTCCAAGCGGCGAACAACGGCCGCACCGTGTGCTTCTACTTCCAGGTCTACAACGCCACGACCTCGGCGCTGCTGGAAACCCACGGGTCGACCGCATCCCCCGTCGGGTGCACCACCGGCACGACCACGGATACGACCTCCACTCCGCTCACCGCGATCACCACCACAGACACCGCCGATGCTCTGCGAGTCCGCGTGTACCTCGACTCGAACGCCGCCGGCAAGGCGGTCGTCGACCGCGCCGTGGTCGCGGGTTCGACCCCCTATCAGTCGTTCACGCTCGAGCCGAATCTGCTATCCGACTGCTCCGCGAGTTGCGGCACGGCGGTTTCCACACCCGCTCGGCTGGCGGCCAACGACACCGCGGGCGTCACGTCGGCGTCCAACTGGGCGACCACCTTCAGCACCTTGCGGTACATCCGCATCGGGTTCCCCCCGACAGTCCCGAGCTCCGCCACGGTGTCGTCGGCCACGCTTACCCTCGCGCTGCGGGCGAACACGGCGGGACGGAACCTGTGCGTCTACGTCGCGGTGTACTCCTCCTCCACGCTGCTCGCCACCCACGGCAGCAGCGGATCGCCCTCGATCTGCACCAGCTCCAGCACCACCGATGCGAACCTCACGCTGCCGCTGCCCGAGATCACCACTGCGGCCCAGGCCAACGCAGCCCAGATCCGCGTCTACGCGGACAGCAACGCCGCGGGGAAGTCGATCTTCGACCAGGCATCGCTGGCGGTCAGCTACTCGCTTGACTAAGCGGTGAAGCTGGTATGGCCTGCGGACGGCCGCACGTAGACTGGATACATGTGGAGGTGGTTGATACCCGTGGCCGTGGCATGCGTTGCGGCAGTCGCGCTGGTCACATCGAATGACCACCCCACGCGCGTCGGCGAGGGCTCGACCCCTGTCAAGCCGGACGCGCCGGCCACGAACTACGAGCATCCCTGCGGCACCCGCTCGACCCACCCCTCCACGTACACGCACGTGATCTGGATCATGTTCGGCGAACGGGGATACAACCAGGTGTTCTCCGACCATGCCAAGGCCGCGTATCTGCACACACTGGCCAAGCAGTGCGGGCTGGCGACCAACTACACGTCGGTCACCCATCCCGGGCTGCCCAACCTGATCGCGAGCGTCGCCGGCACCCCGGCGGGCTTCACCAGGAACCACGACACCGGCCAGACCAGCGCCCGCAGCCTCTTTAAGCAGGTTCCCAGCTGGGGCGTGTACATGGAGTCCATGCCCACCCCGTGCCACACGACGGACGCCCCGAACGTGCGCTATGTGGCCCGCATGAACCCTGGGATCTTTTTCAGCGGGCTGCGGTGCCGAGCGCGTGACGTGCCGCTCGGTACGCCGGCGAGCGGGGCGCTGGCCACGGCGCTCGACAAGGGCACGCTGCCCCAGTTCACGGTGATGGTGCCGAACGAGTGCGACAGCATGAGCTTCAGCCACGGCTGCGCGGCCCACAAGCGAAACGCGTTCGTGAGCCTCGGCGACTACTGGCTCGACGGCTGGATGAAGCGCCTTCTGGGCTCCCCGCTGTACCAGTCAGGATCGACGGCCATCTTCATCACGTGGGTGGACGGTACTCCCAGCGCGCCCGTCGACCACGACTGCTTCACCGACCCGATCAAGAGCTGCCATGTGGGCGCGCTGGTCGTGGCGCCGTCGGTGACCCCGGGAGTGCAGCTGCCGACGCCGTTCTCGCACTACTCGCTGCTCCGTACCACTGAGGAACTGCTCGGCGTCAAGCGCAATCTCGGAAGCGCGCAGATCGCGCCGAGCATGCGAGCGGCGTTCGGTCTGTGAGGAACCTGCGACGGATCCTGGCAGCCGTCGTGCTGGCGGCCGCCGCCGCCGGCGTCGCCTGGGCAGCACACGACCGCCACAGTGGGGGAGCGGGCGGGAACGCCCTCCAGCCTCCGAAGGGCCTCACCCCGGCTCACCCGGCACAGGGCATGGCGAAGCCGTGGATCACCACCCAGGCCACCCGGTTCGCCGATCAGCAGGGGAATCCGACCGTGCTTCGCGGCTACGACGTGGCTGTGGGCAGTCCCTCGGCATACCAGGCCGCGCCCCAGCTCGGCGCAAACTTCGTGCGCATCTACGTCGCCTGGAGCCAGATCGAGCCGCGCCGGCCGCACGGTACCCAGCACCGGTGGGATCAGCAGCTGCTCTCACAGCTCGACCGCGAGGTGCAGTTCTACGAGTCGGCCCACGTCAACGTGCTGATCGACTTTCACCAGTTCCACTGGTCACCCTGGTACGCCGACGCCGAGTGCAAGGCAGGCAGCGCGACCTGCAACGGCAGCGGCATCCCCAGCTGGTACTACCGCGGCCGCTACGGGAAGGACAAGGCCTCCGAATCGAAGGCCAAGGCGGCGTTCTGGACCACCGAGCGGGCGATGTCGCTCGGCTACTACTCGGCCTTCGCCGAGATGATGGCCGCGCGCTACGGGCGCTACCCCAACGTGCTGGGCTACGAGATCTTCAACGAGCCGCACGCCGGGGCCCTGCCCGACACGACCGCCACCACCAACAAGATGCTGAGCTGGCAGGGCGAGATCGCAGGCGCCATCCACACGGTGGACCCGTCGAGGGCGGTGGTCATCATGTGCAACGGTGGCGGCGAGGGCATCGGGACGGCCAACCTCGGGCTGGTGCCGGGGCCCCATGTGGTGCTCGACTTCCACGACTACTTCAACGGCCACCCCGGCTACGGGTTCGACGCCGCCGGCGACCAGTGGACGCCGTCCTGGCCCGCCACCCACAACCAGACGTCCACCGGCCCGTACCAGGGCACGGCCGCGGCCCAGGCGGAGGTGCTCCAGCTGCCGATCGACCGCGCCAAGCACTTCAACATGCCGCTTCTGGTCGGCGAATGGGGCATCCACACCGGGACCGCCGGGGCGGACGAGTACCAGAAGCAGATGACCGACGTGATGGCCGCCGACGACCTGTCATGGGCGCGCTGGAACCTGGCCACGTCGGGCGGGTTCTCGCTGCTCGACAAGCGCGGCACGCCGAGCGCGGAGGCGCAGCAGTTGGCAGGGCTAATGCATCAGTGAGGGGTCAGACACCCCTGTTTTCCCGCTTCTGATTCAGCGCCCTCGGCGAGACAGCACGGTCTCCATCAGCAGCGGGATCTCGACCCGCTCGCGCATCCGGTAGAGCAGCGCCACGTAGACCGCGGTGGCGAC
>JANWHI010000057.1 GCA_025450495.1 Candidatus Dormiibacter sp.
GCGCACCGGCAGCGGCAAGACCAGCCTGGCTTACCTGCTGCCACGCCTTTACGACATCGCCGAGGGCCAGGTGCTCCTGGATGGCATCGACGTGCGAGACCTTCAGCTGCGGTCGCTGCGCGCCCACGTCGGCGTCGCCTTCGAGGATCCGATCCTCTTCTCCGCCTCAGTGCACGAGAACCTGGTGATGGGCCGGCCGGTGGTGTCGGACGAGGAGCTCGAGCGCGCGATCGATGTCGCGCAGGCGGGCTTCGTGCGGGACCTGCCATGGGGCCTCGAGACCCGAGTCGGCGAGCAGGGCTACACGCTGTCCGGCGGCCAGCGGCAGCGTCTCGCGCTCGCGAGGGCGGTGCTCGGCCGGCCGCAGGTGCTCGTGCTCGACGACCCCCTCTCCTCGGTGGACGTCCATACCGAGGCGCTCATCGAGGCATCTCTCGCGACGGTGCTCGAGGGCGTGACGGCGCTGCTGGTGGTGCACAGGCCATCGACGCTTGCCCTGGCCGATCGCGTGGCGCTGCTCGACGGCGGCACCATCGTCGCCACCGGCACCCACACCGAGCTGATGCGCTCCAACGATCTGTACCGAGCGCTGCTGTCGCAGGAGTACGAGATGGAACCCGCGGTGGCCGGATCGTGAGTGCCGTCGCACCCGCCGACAGGTGGCGGGGTGTTGCTGCGGAGGAGGTGGACGAGTTCTCGGCCACGGTTGCCGGGTTGCTGCGGAAGCGCAGCCGCGCCCTGCTCGCGACCCTCGCGCGACCGTACAAGAAAGAGCTTGCGCTGGCCGGGCTGCTGATTCTCATCCGTTCGGCTGCGTTTCTCGCGATCCCTTACCTCGTCGGCCTCGGCATCGACCGCGGGATCCTCGCGGGCAAGAACGGCAACCTCACGACCCTCGTCCTCATCGTCGCGGCACTCCTGGGCGCGCTCACGCTGAACGCCGTCGCCAACTACGCGTTCATGCGCCTGTCGGGCCGCGTGGGGGCGGACATCCTTTTCGACCTGCGCCGGTTGCTCTTCAGTCACGTGCAGGAGCTGTCGCTCTCCTTCTTCGAGCGCTACACGTCGGGGCGCATCATCTCGAGGCTCACCTCGGACATCGACGCGCTCAACGAGCTTCTCGCGACGGGCCTGACCTCGGTCCTCACGTCGCTGATCTCGGTGGTCGGAATCACCGTGATCCTGCTGCACCTCGACGCCCGGCTCGGCGTCGTCACGCTGGTGGTGATGCCGCTGGTGCTCGGCCTGACCGCCTGGTTCCGCCATAACTCGGGCCGTTCGTACCGAGCGGTGCGGCGGGCGATCGTGCTGGTGATCGTGCATTACGTCGAGTCGCTCGGCGGCATTCGCGCGGTCCACGCGTTTCGGCGCGAGCCGCGCAACCAGGAGATCTTCGAGGACGTCAACGGGCGCTACCGCGACGCCAACATCTGGTCGAACCGGCTCGCCTCGACGTTTGGGCCGGGGATCATCCTGCTCGGCCGGCTGACCACGATGTCGGTGCTCGTGTTCGGCGGGTTTCTCGTCGTGCAGGGTCAGCTGACCCTGGGCGTGCTTACCGCCTTCGTCCTTTATCTGAGGCAGTTCTTCGAGCCGATGCAGGACCTCTCACAGTTCTACAACACGTTCCAGGCGGCCGGGGCGGCGCTTGAGAAGCTCGCAGGCGTGATGGAGGAGACGGCCACCGTGCCGGAGCCACGGGCACCGGTGCGGCTGGGCGAGGTGAAGGGCGCGGTGGGTTTCGAGGACGTGACCTTTGCGTATCGCGACAGGGACGTGCTGCACGACATCGAGCTTCAGATCCCCGCCGGCCAGATCATCGCGCTTGTCGGGGAGACGGGGGCCGGGAAAACGACCATGGCTCGGCTCATCGCCCGCTTCTATGACCCGAGCGTGGGGCGGGTGACGTTGGATGGCATCGACTTGCGGTCAATCGCCACGCCCGATCTGCGCCGTGCCGTCGCCGTCGTCACCCAGGAGAGCTTCCTGTTCTCGGGCACTGTGGGTGACAACCTGCTGTTCGGGCGTCCCGAGGCGACCAGGGAGGAGATGATCGCAGCGGCGCGCGCGATCGGCGCCGACGAGTTCATCTCTGCGCTGCCCAACGGTTACGAGACGGATGTGAGGAGGCGGGGGGTGCGGCTGTCCTCGGGGCAGCGGCAGCTCGTCGCTTTTGCGCGGGCGTTCTTGGCGGATCCGCGCGTGCTGATCCTGGATGAGGCCACCTCGTCGCTCGACCTGCCGTCGGAGAGGTTGGTGCAGCACGCGCTGCGGACGCTGTTGCGCGGGCGCACCGCGATGATCATCGCCCACCGCCTGTCGACCGTCGACATCGCGGACCGGGTGCTGGTCATCGACGACGGGCGGGTGGTGCAGGATGGGCGGCCATCAGAGCTCAGGCAGGAGATTGGCCATTACGGGTCGCTGCATAAGGCCTGGGTGGAGTCTCTCGCCTAGGCCCCAGGCCCGCTCTCAATGCCATACTGCGGCCGATGGTTTTGCGCACCGATCCTTTGCGTGTCGCCGTATACGCATTCGCGCTTGCCTTCGTCCTGATGCTCGCCGCTTATGGGTTCGCCGCCATCGAGTCTCGGCCGACGGCTGGTGGCCTCGTTTCCGCTCTTGCCGCCATCGCGATTGCCGGTTGTGGCCTGCTGTATGCTTGGCGGCCTGCTGCCGGCGGCATCGCCGATTAGCCGGTAAGAGACCACTCTCACCAACCACGGAGTGCCGATGGACTCCCTCCACGCGATTGGCTTCTACGTGTCCGCCGCCGTCTCGGCGGCCGGTGGGCTCTCTGTAGCATTCCTGCCCGACCGCGTACGCCGCGGCATGGCCCTGGGCGCGGTTGCGATCGGGGTGGCCGGGCTGTATCTCTCGCTGTCGGCCGGTTTCGCCGCCCTCGTCGCGCTTGCATGCTATGGCGGCTGCGCCGCGCTGCTGGCCGGACCGACCTACAGGGCTGTCGAAAGCGTCACCGCCGGCGTCTGGCGGCAGCTCGGAGCGGTCGGTGCGGCGGCCCTGCTCGTCGCGCTGGCCTACGCCGCCTACTTCGGTGATTTCGCCGGCAACAAATACTTCGGCGGTGACTTTGGCAGCGCGGCACTCGGCAGGCGGCTGTTCGCGCACGATGCGCTCGCCACCGAGGCGGTTGCGGCGCTGGTGGTGGTGGCCCTGGTCGGCGCCGGCATCGCCTGGCGGACGAGGGATCGCAGCCGGTGACCCCCGGACTGGCCGCCGTCCTGTTTGTCGCCGTCGCGTTGGTGGCGATCGGCGCATTCATCGTGACGTGGCGCCGTGACCTCACCGTGGCGCTGGCCGGCATCCCGCTGATGTTTGGCGGTGCAGGCGCAGCCTTCGTCGGCGTCTCGCGATTTGCCGCCGCCCCTGCCCGAGGCGGGCAGCTGCTGGGGCAGGAGGTCGCGATGCTGTTATCGGTCGCTGCCCTTGCTGCTGTCGTCATGGGCGTCGGGCTCGCCGGTCGGGAGGGGCGCCGCTGAGCTCGCTCATCGCGCTATCCGCCCTCACCGCGGCTTCAGGCGCCGCATCCGGTCCACGCACATTCAGCTTCGACCCGTTCAAAACCCTTGGCTGGGCCGTGCCGTTCCTGATGCTGACCCCGCTGGCGATGTTCGTGTTCGCAATCTCGGGCGTGCGGACCCGGCGGTCGGCCGGCAACCTCGCGATGTTCGGAGCCCTGGTCACGCTGGCGCTGACGCTTTTGATCGGATGGGGCCTCGCCAAGACGAGCGCGCCGTACAGCGTGACCTACCCGTACATCAACCTGCCCGTCGCCTTCTCAGGCCCGGTCAACTTCCAGGGGTTCGGCATCGACATCGTGCTTCGAGTCGACCATCTGACTGTCGCAGCGCTGTTGGTGGTGGAGCTTTGCGTTATCGGTGCGCTTGGCTGGCATCGATATATGGGACGCGTCGAGCCAGGCGCCGCCCGCTTTCATGCGCTCGTCAGCCTCCTGCTTTTTGCGTGCATCGGCGTGCTGCTCACCACCGACCTTGCGGGACTCCTTGCGTTCTGGGGACTGGCCGGCGTCGCGACCTATCTGCTGCTAGCTCATCGCTGGAGCGTCGACGGGGCCGCAAGGAGCACGCGCATCGCCCTGGCGCTGCCCTTTGCCACCGACCTCGTCCTTCTACTTGGCGTGTCGGTCGTCTACTCGCGTTTCGGGCTGCTCAACCTGACGACTCTCCTGCCGGTTCTCAGCACCACGCCGGGGGCGACGGTCAAGGCGCTTGCCATCGCCGCCGTGCTTCTGTTCATCGGGATCGGCGGGAGGCTGGCGCTGTGGCCGGTCCACTCATGGGTGACACGCACATCGGTTGATTCCCCGCCCGCGGCGTCGGCGATGACGCAGGCCGTGTGGTCGGTGGTCGCGATTGTCGTCCTCTACCGGCTGATGCCGATCGCGGGCGCGTCCAACACACAGACCTTGCGCGCCCTGCTTTACGCCTGCGCCGCGACGGCCGTCATCGCTCCCCTGCTGGCGCTCGCCACGAACGAGCCTCGCCGTGCGGTTGCGTTGCTCGGCATTGGTGCGACCGCCGTTGGCGCTGCAGTGGTCGTGGCCGGTTCCGAGAAGCTTCACTTCACCTTCACGTTTGCAGTCGCCGGCGTCGCCTGCGTGCTGGCGGCGGCGCCGGCTCGTGTCGCCGGCATCATGGCCGCGTCCACCGTCGCCGCGGCGATGCGCACCGACGACATCTCAGAGATGGGCGATGCGTGGCGGCGCATGCGCGGCAGCGCGGTCGCGCTATTGATGGCGGTGGTGGTGCTCGGCCTCAGTGCGTCCGGGGCCCTCGCCTACTCCATCGCCTCCGGATCAAAGCTCGGGCTGGTCCTTGGCGAGGCAGTGCTGCTCATCGCCGTCGGCGCGCTGCGCATCTTCATGGGGATTGCGATTGGGCCGCTGCGCCGTCGTCGCGCCTTCGAGCCGGACCGCGTCCGCGACATTCCGGCCAGCGCGCTCAGCTGGGGCTACGGCCTGGCGCTGGCGGGCGCCGTGCTGGTCGCGTTCTCGATGGCCCACGGCTGGCTGGACTACCTGGACGGCCGTGCTCATCCTGCCCCGAGCGCAGCCGGGCACGTGCTGTGGGTGGTCGTCGCCCTCCTTGGATTTGCGGCGGCTGCGATCGCATTCAGGGCCAGCAAGGACGGCGCGATCCGGGCGTCGACCACTGCCGGCAACGCGTTGGGCAGGTCCGTTTGGCAGGCCCAAGGCTGGGCGGCGCGGTTCATGGTCGGCCCGGCGGCCGCCATCGCGCTGGGGGCCGACGAGTGGAGCGTCGTGCGCGACGACGCGCTGGCGCTGTCCGCTGTTGCGACCGGCCGGCTTGCGGCGCTTGCCGCGCGCGTGCCGGCGGTACCTGCGGTCATCCTCCTGGCGGTGGCGCTCGCCGTGGTTCTGGGGCTCGTGTCGCCGGGGGTGTTCCGGTGAGCGCGATGACCATCCTCGTGACCGGGGCGCTTACGGCGTCTCCGACACCAGCGCCGGTGACGGTGCCCGGCTCCGGGATCTTCCAGTCATCGCTGCTGCTCAGCCTGCTCATCTGGGCGCCGGTGCTGGTTGCGTTTGTCATCGCGGTGCTGCCCAATCCACGCGGGCGCTTCGACACGCTGATGAAGCAGATCGCCTTCTTCACCAACATCGGAATGCTCTTCGTGCTGTGGATTGCCTACAACCAGTTCGAGAACTTCCTCAGCACCGTCCAGTACGAAGAGAACGTGCCCTGGTTGTCTCGGATCGGCGCCGTCTACCACCTCGGGATCGACGGCCCCGGCCTCGTGATGCTGATTCTTTCCGGCCTCATCGGCCTGGCTTCGATCCTCGCGTCGTGGGGCATCCGCGAGCGGGTGCGCTCCTATTTCTGCCTGCTGCTGATATCCGAGGCGTGCATCAACGGCGCGGTAGTGGCCCACGACATGTTCGTGCTCCTGTTGTTCTGGGGCGCCTCGACGATCCCGCTCGCGCTCCTGGTCCTGGGGTGGGGCGGACCCCGCCGCGAGTCGGCGGCGTGGCGACTGGTGGGCTACTGGGGCCTCGGCACCATCGCACTCCTGGTGGCCACCCTTGCGCTCTATGCGGCGGCGGGCGCCAACAGCTTTGACATGGACGTCGTGCTGAAGGTGCCCGTGAGCCCTCGGATCCAGCTCGTGGCCGGCCTCGCGCTGATCGTCGCGGCGGCGACGCGCCTTCCGCTGTTTCCGTTCCAGGGTTGGGTGCGCGACGTGTACTCGCACGCCCCGATCGGGGTTTGTGTTGTGGTCGCCGGGAGCGCGTCGCGGCTGGGCGCATACCTGTTGCTGCGGGTGCTGATCGGCGCCGAGCCCATCGGGGCGCAGCTGTTGTCGCCGCTGCTGGCGCTCATGGCCGCGGCGACGGTGATCTACGCGGGGCTCGTCGTGCTGCGCATGAACGATCTGCGCCGCATCTCGGCATACCTGTCGATGGTGCCGGGAGGCGTGACGGTGCTCGGCCTCGCAGCGCTCTCGCCGCTCGCGATCGGTGGCAGCGTGCTGTCACTGTTCTCCGGCGGGCTCGCGGCCGCCCTGATCGTTGGCGTGTTCGCGACGCTGGCGGAGCGCGCGCAGACGGGGAGCCTTCAGATGCTGAAGGGCCTCGCGCCGCGCATGCCAAGCCTCACGTGGATCACCGTGTTTGCGGTTCTCGGCCTGCTCGGGCTTCCGCTCATGGCGTCGTTTCCGGCTGAGGAGATGACATTCTTCGGGGCGGTCAAGA
>JANWHI010000058.1 GCA_025450495.1 Candidatus Dormiibacter sp.
CGCAGTTGCGCGCCGGCGGAGGCTGACACGGCGGGAGGTGGCACAGTGCGCCCCGCTGTGCCCCGACCAACCCCGCCGTTCGCCGGCCGGCGCGTTGTCGTCACCGCCGGGGGCACACGCGAACCCATCGACGCGGTGCGCTACCTCAGCAATCGCAGCAGCGGCCGGATGGGGAATGCCATCGCGCTGGCTGCGGCCGAGCGCGGCGCCAGGGTGACCCTGATCACCACGGTTGCCGCTCCCGATCATCCGGATGTCACGGTGGTGTGCGTCGAGACCGCCGACGAGATGCAGGCAGCGGTGCGCAGCGCGTTGGCCGGTGCCACGGTGCTGGTGATGGCGGCGGCCGTCGCTGATTACCGGGTGGCCGACATCGCTCCCCGCAAGCTCAAGAAGCGTGACTCGCTGATGCTCGACCTGGTGCCCACGGTCGACATCCTCGGTGGCCTTGCCGACGACCCGGTTCGCCGCGGCGTGCTCGTCGTCGGTTTCGCGGCCGAGACCGATGACATCGAGGCCAACGCGCTCCGCAAGCTTGCCGAGAAGCGGCTCGACCTGATCGTGCTCAACGACGTCTCGCGTCCTGACATCGGCATGGGCACCGAGGACAACGAGGTGACTGTCTTCGACTCAGACGGCCTGGTGGCGCACATCTCGCGGCGTGCCAAGACCCAGGTCGCCGGCGCCTTGCTCGACATCGTGGCCGGGCGCCTCACCGGCGCGGGGCGGGTGCGGCGGTGACGGCACAGGCCGCACCCGCGGCAGCCCAGGCACCTGCCGACGGCGCATCCGTCGCCTATGTCGCCGTGGTGCCTGATACCGGGGCGATCCTGCCGCAGGATCACTTCACCTACGCGGTGCCCGCGGACCTCGCCGCCGCCGCGGTGCCCGGCGCGCGCGTCGAGGTGCCGTTCGGACGGCGTTGTGTGCTCGGCTATGTCGTGGGCGCGGAACGCGCCCTGGCGGACGGCGAGGCCAGGCAGATCAGCGCAGTCCTCGACGAGCCTCCGATCCTCGACGCGGCAGCGCTCGCGCTGGCGCGCTGGATCGCAGACCGCTACTGCTCGCCGCTTGGCGAGGTGATCAGGGCGATGCTCCCCAAGGGCGTCCGAGCGGCCCGGCCGGGCGGCCGCAGGCGCAGGCCGCGCACCACCTCCGCCGCGATGCGTGCGGCCCGGGCGGGCGAGGACGACGCCGCCGAGATCCCGCCCGCCCTGACCGAGCCGCAGCGCGCCGCCGCTGCGCCGCTCCTCGAGGCCATCGCCGCCGGCACCCATCGACGGGTGCTGCTCCACGGTGTCACCGGTGCGGGCAAGACCGAGGTGTACCTCGTCGCCATCGCCGCGGCGCTCGCCGCGGATCGCCAGGCGATCGTCATGGTCCCCGAGATCGCGCTGACCCCGCAGACCATCCGCCGCTTCGCGGCGAGGTTCCCGGGCCGCGTTGCGGTGCTGCATTCGGGGCTCACCGAGTCCGAGCGTGCCCGGGAGTGGCGCCGTATCCGCGACGGCAGTCTCGACGTCGTGGTGGGCTCGCGGAGCGCCGTGTTCGCCCCCCTCCCGCGTCTCGGCGTCATCGTCGTCGACGAGGAGGACGCCAGCGCTTACAAGCAGGACCGCATCCCTCGTTACCACGCCGTCGACGTGGCGCTGGAGCGCGGTCGACTCCAGCGCGTCCCGGTTGTGCTTGGCAGCGCCACGCCGCGAGTGGAGACGTACTACGCGGCCCACACCGGGGGCTTTGAGCTCGTCAGGCTCGACCAGCGCATCAGCGGGCGGCCACTGCCACCTATCGAGGTGGTCGACCTGCGCGAGGAGCTGCATGCGGGCAACCGCAGCCCGCTGTCACTCGAGCTGGTGCGCGCGTTTCGCGAGTGCCACGACGCAGGTGGCCAGTCGATCCTCTTCCTCAACCGCCGCGGCAGCGCCACCGTGGTGGTCTGCCGCAACTGCGGCGAGGCGATCAGCTGCGACAGCTGCAGCGTGTCTCTCGTCTACCACGCGCAGCGACGGCGCTGCGACTGCCATTACTGCGGCAATTCCCGACCGCTGCCGGAGGTCTGCCCGAGCTGCCGGTCGACCGCGATCCGGGGGTTGGGCATGGGCACCGAGCGGCTCGAGGTCGAGGTGCACGAGCGCTTTCCCGAGGTGCGCCTGCTGCGCATGGACCGCGACACCACAGCGACCCGCGACGCCTACTTCACCATCTACGACCAGTTCGCCCGTCACCAGGCCGACTGCCTGATCGGCACGCAGATGGTTGCCAAGGGCTGGGACCTCGGCAATGTGCGCCTGGTCGGGATCGTCAACGCCGACGTGTCGCTGCACTTCCCCGACTATCGCAGCGGTGAGTCGACGTTCTCCCTGCTCACCCAGGTGGCAGGGCGCGCCGGTCGCGGCGACGAGCCCGCGCGGGTCATCCTGCAGACCTACAGCCCGCAACACTATGCGGTGCGGCACGCGACGACGCACGACTATCTCTCGTTTGCACGCGAGGAGATCCGCGTCCGCAAGGCACTTGCCTTCCCACCATACACGCGCATGGTGGTCTGCACCGTCGCCCACCGTGAGGACGCGCGCGCCGAGCTGGACGCTCGGCAGGCGCTCGCGGAGGTGTCTGATAAACTCGGCGCGGGGTCGGGCCTTGACGTCCTCGGGCCGACTCCCGCCTTCCTGCACAGGCTGCGCGGCGAGTACCGCTGGCAGATCACAGTGCGGGGCGAGGTGATCGAGAGGGCCTTCCCGCACCTGCCGCGTGGCCGCGGTTGGAGCATCGATGTCGATCCAGGACCCTGAGGTGACCCGTGGCACTGCTCCCCATCGTCCTCTCCACTGACGAGGATCCGATCCTCACCACCAAGGCGACGCGGGTGCCGCGTGTCGACGACGCCATCCGCAAGCTGATGGACGACATGGTGGAGACCATGATCGACGCCCACGGCGCCGGCCTCGCCGCCCCGCAGGTGGGGGTGTCGCACCGCGTCATCGTGCTGCGCGTCGACAACCAGGTCTACCAGCTCGCCAACCCGGAGATGGTGCGCTGCGAGGGTGAGCAGACCGGGATCGAGGGCTGCCTGTCAGTGCCCGGCCTGATCGGGGAGGTCACCCGCTGCGAGCGCGTCGTCGCCAAGGGCCTGAACCGGCACGGCAAGGAGATCCGCGTCAAGGGCGACGGACTGCTGGCTCGGGCGATCCAGCACGAGGTCGACCACCTCGACGGGATCCTGTTCACCACCAAGGTGATCGAGGGCACCCTGCGCAGCTGGGATCCGGCCACCGAGGACCATGCTGAGGCGCTCGAGGGCGAGCTCGTCGGCTGATCGCAGCCGTGCGCCAGGACGCATCGTGATGCGCATCGTCTTCTGCGGGACCGCCGACTTCGCGGTCCCGGCCCTGCGTGGGGTCGCGGACGCGCACGAGGTGCTCGCCGTCATCACCCAACCCGACCGCGCCGGCTCGCGCGGCCGTCCTGCCGCGCGTCCCGTTGCCGATGCGGCGACGCTGCTCGGCCTGCCGGTGCTGCGGCCCGAGCGCATCCGCGCCCCGGAGAGCGTTGCCACCATCCTTGGTCTCGCGCCCGACGCCCTTGTTGTTGCCGCCTATGGCCAGATCATCCCAGCGGATCTGCTCGACACGCCGCCGCTCGGCGGCATCAATGTGCACGGCTCGCTGCTGCCACGCTGGCGGGGCGCGGCGCCCGTCGCCGCCGCGATCCTCGCCGGAGACGCCCGCACCGGCGTGTCGATCATGCGCATGGACGCCGGTCTCGACACCGGTGCGGTGTACGCGACGCGCGCGGTGCCGATCGCGGCGACCGACACCACCCCGCTGCTCACCGAGCGCCTCGCTGCGCACGGCGCCGGGCTGCTGCTCGAGGTGCTCGAGGCGGCCGCCGCCGGCACGGCAACGGCCACGCCGCAGAATCATGCCCTGGCCACGAACGCGCCCCGGCTGTCGCGCGACGACGGCCGCATCGAGTGGTCCGCGTCGGCCGCGCTCGATATCGACCGCCACGTCCGCGCGCTGCTGCCGTGGCCCGGCACCACCGCGCCGCTCGGCGGCCAGCGCGTTCGAATTCTCGCCGGCGCTGTCAACACTGACGCCGCCGCGGCGGGGTCGCCACCGGGCGAGGTCGTTGCCACGGTCGGGGACGCCATCGACGTCAGCACCGCGGCGGGGGTGTACCGTGTCGCGTTCGTGCAGCCTCCGGGAGGACGTCCGATGAGCGCGGCGGCTTACCTTCGCGGCCGCCGGCCGGCGGCCTAGCGGCCATGGCCAAGGCGAAGTCTGTCAGGGCCACCGACCCGACCCTGGCACGCAACCGGCAGGCATCACACGAATACGAGATCCTGGAGAGGTTCGAGGCCGGGATCGAGCTCGCCGGCACGGAGGTGAAGGCGCTGCGCGGCGGTCGTACCCAGCTGCGCGAAGGCTATGTTCGAGTCGAGAACGGCGAAGCCTGGTTGTTGGGGGTCAACATCGCCGAGTACACGCAGGGACACCGTCGCAACCACGAGCCGCAACGCCGCCGCCGGCTGCTTCTGCACAAGCGAGAGATCGAGTATCTGGGAGCCACGGTGGCGCAGCAGGGGCTGACGTTGGTGCCGCTGCGCATCTACCTGACCCGCAACCGCATCAAGCTGGAGTTCGGGCTGGCTCGCGGCAAGAAGCTATGGGACAAGCGCCGTACGATCGCCGAGCGCGACGCCCGCCGTGACGTGGAGCGTGCTACCGCGCGGGCGCAACGCCTGGGCTGACCGCTTGAGTGCGCAGCGCGCGCACCATGGTGAGAAGCAGGCCCGCGGCGAGCAGCACCGGCAGCGAGCAGGCCTGGAGGAAGACCCACCACAGAGGTCCCGTGGAGATGCTGACGATGCTTGCCATGCTGATCGCCGCGATGACGCCGGCCCCGACCACGCCGATGCCGACCAGGGCGGCGACCGTCCACCCGGTCAGGGCGCGCCGGTGGGCGCCGCGCTCGTAGGCAAGCCCGGCAGCGGCGGCGAGGGCGATGAGCAAGTGGACATACACCGGGTACCAGGCGATCGACCCGACCAACAGCATGGCGATGATCCCGCAGGCGAACTCAGCTCCCCGCTCCGCGCGCGACCGCTGCCGTGTGCTCACCACGAACCACAGGGTGGCGATCGTGCCCACCGACAGCGCCGTGGCCAGCGCGTGCACCCACAGCGAGGGGACGTCGTTGGCGAGAACGGAGTGTTGATCGAGCCTGCTGACCACGCCATTCCACGTTTGGTTGTAGATCCAGCCGTTGTCGCGATTGAGGAAGGGGAAGACCGAGGTGATGTACTGCTGAGTCACCGACCAGCCGAGGGCGACCATCGCCACGGCGACGGATGCTCCCGCCGCGGCCACCCCGGCGGCGGCGGCGCGCCACCAGCCCCGGCGGGCGACCACCACGAGGAGCACGATCGGGGCAAGCTTGATGCTCGCTGCCACACCGAGGACGATCCCGCACCGCGTCCGGCGGCCGGACAGGTAGTCAGACAGAGCCACGGCGAGGAGCAGGAAGATGACCAGGTTCATCTGCCCGTGCCAGAGGTTGTACGTGGCCGGCGGGAATGTGAGCGCCACGATGATGCCGATGCGTGCACGGGGCCAGGCCGCGGGCAACAACGCCCTCGCGGTGATCACCGCCCCGGCGACGAGCGCGCCGAGGGACAGCCACAGCCAGCCGATCTCCTGCCAGCGCGCCGACAGCAGGTCGAGCGGCCGGAGGAGCACAGCCGCGAACGGTGGGTAGATGAACCCCGACATCACGATCGTGCCGCTGTCGAAATTGGCATACGGGCTGGAACCTGCGGCAACGGCATGAGCCGCCTGCGAGTACGCGGCGAAATCCTCGAACGCCCCGGCGAAGTGCCCGAACACGGGAACCAGCACGAAGTTGTAGGCGGCCGCCACCGAGGCCGCGATCGCGGCGGCCGTGATCAGCAACGACAGCATCGACCGCCGGCTGCGCGCCTCCCGTTTTGCTCCAGGCGCGTATTGACGCCTCGTCATCACCGACACGCTGCTGAGTTTCGCGGTTGGCGGGTGCGCAGATCGCCGCGCGGCGCGACCGTTACCCGGGCGCGACCGCCCGGTCAGGAGGCGGCGCGACGCGTGTGCTCGGATTCAGGACCCTGCTCAGGCTGGAGTGGTATGTCGAATGTCGTCCCTGCCGCCATGATCGGGCGGTTGGCACGCGTGTCGGGCACGGCGGCGGCGGCCAGCTGGTCGACAGCGGAGCGGAGCTCGCGCAGGCCGGTTCCCTTGGTGGCGGAGACGAGCACGGGTGCGAGGCCCGCGATCTCGCCGAGCCGTTGGGCGATCTCGGCAGCCTCCGCGGCGGAGAGGCGGTCGACCTTGTTGACGGCGAGCACGGCAGGCTGATCACAGCCCATCTCCTCGAGCGTGTCGAGCACCGTCGCCAGCTGCGCCTCGGCGTCGGGATGGGCCGCGTCGACGACGATCGCCAGCAGGTGCGCCTCGCGCACCTCTTCGAGCGTGGCCGCGAAAGCCTCGACCAGCTCGTGGGGCAGCGACTGGATGAACCCGACGGTGTCGGTGACGATGATTCGCCGCCCGCTGGCCAATCCGAGCAGTCGTGAGGTGGGGTCGAGCGTGGCGAACAGCAGGTCGTCGGCGAGCACCGTTGAGTTGGTGAGCCTATTGAGCAGTGTCGACTTGCCGGCGTTGGTGTAGCCGACCAGCGCGCATGACGCCAGCGGCACGGCCGTGCGCGCGGTTCGCCGAGTGGTGCGCTGCCTCTCGATCGCGCGGAGTCGCAGACGCAACCGGCGCAGCTTCTGGTTGATCAGGCGGCGGTCCACCTCGATCTGCTTCTCACCCATGCCGCCGCGCATGCCGCCGGTGCCGACGCGCCCGCGCTGCCGCTCCAGGTGAGCCCAGCCCCCGGCCAGGCGGGGCAGCTGGTGCTCGAGCTGTGCCATCTCGACCTGGACGCGGCCCTCGGCGCTGCGGGCACGGCGGGCGAAGATGGAGAGGATCACCTCGGTCCGATCGAGCACGGGGACGCCCCACCTCTCCTCGAGGTTGCGCTGCTGGCGGGGCGAGAGCTGGTCATTGACGAGCGCCGCGGGGCCGCCAAGCTCCTGGATGCGGGCGCCGAGCGCGTCCACGGTGCCGGAGCCGAAGAAGGTGCCCGGGTGGATCTCGCGGAGTGGCACCGGAGCCCGCTCGACGACCTTGGTGCCGAGGGTGCGTGCCAGCTCCTCGAGCTCGTCGAGCTCGATCTCCGTCTGTTCGCGGTTCGACCGCCCCAGGAACGCGCCGACGATCAGCACGTTGTCGATGGTTGCGGCGACGCCCGGGTCAGCGCCGCTCTGTCTCTGTCGGGCCATGTGCGTCCTAGCGTATTGCATCCTCGTTTGGCATGACAGCGAGCCGGGCGCCGCCCCGCCGCTGTGCGATGCTGCTGCTCGTGGCGGCGAGGAGTGGCGGCGGGGAGCCGGTCCGGGTGTACATCGAGGCCGGCAGGAAGCGCACTTTCGCCGCCGCTCTCGACTGGCCGGGGTGGTGCCGATCGGGTCGCGACGAGCTGGCGGCGCTTGCCGCGCTGACCGAGCATGGGTCGCGCTATCGCGAGGTGGCTGAGACCGCGGGGGTACCGTTCAAGGTCGGCGAGTTCACGGTGATCGAGCGACAGCCGGGGACGCCGACGACCGACTTCGGCGCACCCGACCGCGCTGCCGCCGCTGAGGCCACTCCGCGCGTGGCACGCGCTTGACCACGCCTGGGAGATCGAGAACCGCAGCGAGCCGTAGTCAGCTGCGCTTGCGCGGTGCCGGAGTCCCGGGCACGGCCACCGCGCGCACCCGCGGCGGCGGCAGGTCGGCGATCCGGCAGGGGATGTCGGCGTCCTCGTTGAGGTGGTAGCTGATGCAGATGCGGTGATAGCCGTCCGCGACGGTCAGCAGCCGGTCGTGGTCAAGACCGCCACGCAGCAGCAGGACGGGGGAAAGTCGTTGGCCCTTCTTCACCTTCTTGAAGTCCTTGGCCACCTCAGGGTCGTTGATGGGCAGCAGCGCCAGCCCACTGGCACGCAGGAGGTCCTTCGCCTTCCTCGTGGTCAACGTCGCCGAACGCAGGCTGCGCACCAGCTCGCGAACGGTGGGCGGGTCGAACAGGAGGCTCAGGTAATCGGACGCAGCCGGGTAGTCGTGGGCGGCGGGCGTCTTGGTCCACCGTTCTCTGGGTGCCACCATGGTCGATCCTCCGCAGGTCGAGGTGGAGCGGCGGGTCAGCGCCGGCGCTCCGAATCATCGCCCTGCGCCGCGGCCATCGCGGCCGGATCGCCGCCGGGCCCTCGCAGGATGAAGGCGAACGCCACTGCCAGGAGCGCGCCGAGCAAGGGGCCGACGACGTAGAGCCAGGTGTGGGTGAGGTCACCGCGGATCAGGTCCGGTGCGAAGCTGCGCACCGGGTTCATCGATGCGCCGCTGATCGGGTCCGACCACAGGCCGGCGAGCGCGATGTAGCCACCGACGGCCAGCGCCGACAAGCCTCCGACGTTCTGCGCGCTCGACGCGGTGCCGAGGATGACGCTCACCAGGCCCATGGTCAGCACAACCTCGATGAGCATCGCCTGGACGTCGCTGACCGAGGCGGCGGGCACCGTGGCGCCGAAGCTGCCGGGCCGGCCGAGAACCGCCCAGAGGAAGAGGCAGGCGAGCACCCCGCCCAGCACCTGGCTGCCGATGTAGCCGGGGACGCGCACCCAGGGGAACTCTCGGCGCAGGGCGAACGCGATGCTCACCACCGGGTTGAGGTGCGCTCCGCCAACCTTGCCCATGAACAGGATGACCGCCATGACGGTCAAACCCGGTACGGTGACCGCAGCGGCTCTCGAGATCGGGACGCCGCTCACCGACGTTACAACGTGGCTGCCCACGCCGCCGAGGACGAGGAGGAAGGTGCCGAGGATCTCGGAGAAGAGGCGCCGCCACCAGCGGGTGACGTCGTTGAAGTCGCGCGCCCAGGGCGGACTGGCCTGATACGCGGTCTTGGCCTCCGGGCCACTCTCAGATCCGATCAACGCCGCCTCGGTCACAACCGGCGAGTATCGCGCGGCGAACCACGCCGAGGGCGCCGATCGGGCCTGGTCGCGTAGTCTCGTCATGAGGAGGCACGCAGATGGCACTACTGAGCATCGGAGAGACGGCACCGGACATCACTGCGCGCCGCCGCGATGGGACCACGCTGACGCTGTCTTCTCTGCGCGACAGGTACGTCCTCGTCTATTTCTACCCGAAGGACGACACGCCGGGATGCACAGCCGAGGCCTGCGCGCTCAATGACAACCTGTCCGCGCTGACCGAGAGCGGCGCGGATGTCATCGGCGTCAGCACGGACAGCTGGGAATCGCACAGGCGCTTCTCAGAGAAGTACGGCCTGGAGTTCGCGCTCGCGTCCGACGGCGACAACCAGATCCGCAGGGCGTATGGCGTTGGCAAGATGATGGGCGTCCTTCCCGTTGTGCAGCGGGTTTCGTTCCTCATCGGCCCTGACGGGCACGTGGCCCACGTCTGGCCACACGTCGCGCCGTCGCGGCATGCGGCCGACGTGCTCGCCGAGGTGCGCCGGCGCACCGATCAGAGAGCCCTGACCGCCTAGCGCTTGCGCGCGATCCAGGCTTCCTCGGACGGCCACCGCCGGGCCCACGAGATGTCGACGTACGGATAGCTCGTCGTCGCCCCCTCTGGCGGGCGGACCTCGATCAGGTTCTCGACCTCGAAGGCGTTGGCACGCAGCAGCCGGATCCAGTCGCCGTAGCCGAGGTGGAACTCGACGGTGTTGTTGTCCGACCACTCGGTGCGGTGCAGGCCGAAATACGCCCGATGGAGCTCCGCCTCCACGGACACGTCCGCGTCGTCCGTCTCACAGAGGGTGAGGATGGTTCCGTTGGTGTAGAAGATCAGCCGGCCACCGGGGCGAAGCAGGCGCGAGGCTTCGGGGATCCACTTGTACGGGTCACACCAGAGGGCAGCGCCGTATTCGCTGATGGCGAGGTCGAAGCTGGCACCTGGCAGCGGAACGGTCTCAGCGTTGCCGAGGAGCAGCGGGAAGTCGATCCCATGTTCGCGTTGTAGAGCTCGCGCTGTCTCCAACTGCTTGGGCGAGTTGTCGATGCCCACCGGACGCGCCCCACGCCGCACCAGCCACGCTGAGACGTAGGCGGTGCCGCACCCCAGCTCGACGGTGTCGAGCCCGTCGACGTCCGGGAGGAGATGGAGGTCGGCCTCGGGCACCCGCCAGATGCCCCACCACGCCTCGTCGGATGCCCACGCTCTGCGTCCTGGCTCGATGTACTCGACCGACATGACGTCCCACGCCGCGCGGTTGCGTGTCACGTGGTCGCTGGGCTGTTCATCCTTCATTCGGCCGACTGTATTGTGTTGTCATGGAACCGCGCCGAGGCGGCAGGCGCATCCGAGCCGACACGGTATCGAACTGGTGGGGCTCGCTGGACGCGCGTGACAACACAACAGTGCGCGCGACGCGCCTGCTTCCGACGACGCTGATCGTGGCTGCGGGTATCGTTGCGGTGGCGATGCCGCTGCCCTGGCACCACCTTGTCGTCCCGGCAGACGTGTATTCGGGACCGCCGACGACCGAGGTGATCAGCGGTCTCGACACCGCCAACTGGCTGCTCGTGGTTGCTCCCGTCCAGCTTGCGCTGGCGATCCGGACGTACGTGGCCGCCCCCGGTCCCGGCGTCAAATGGGCAGTCACAGCTCTTGCCTTCGCGATCGTGATGGGGATGATCATCGACTACTTCGACTGGAGCCTTCGCGGCGTCTCGCTCACCGTGCAGCCTTACTACGGTGGGGGATTCTTCCTGGCGCTCGGGGGCGCCGTGCTGATGGTGGTGGCGGCTGCCCTCGCCTGGCGCGTGCCTGACTGAATCTCGTTCATGATCAGCCGGCCGGCGGCGTCGAGCTGGCTGTGGCCGGCACGGCGGCCAACGGCTCACGCATCCGTCTGCGCGTGTAGATCCACGCGAACACCGCCGGGACAACGAAGGGCGCGATCAGGAGCCCGAGCCAATCGCGGAAGGTGTTGCCCACGAACCCGGTCCACTCCCAGCCCCAGCCGTAGCCCCCGATGATGACGATCACGAACAGAAGCGCCGTGGCCATTGCGTAGGCGCCCGCGCGAGCGCTCAACTCACTCACCTGCCGTGCCCATCCGGGCAGCAGGAACAGGACGAGCGGGAACAGCAGCAGATTCAGCCACTCCCACATCCGCTTGTCTGCGAAGCCGGTCCACGTCCAGCCCAGGAGGTAGCCACCGAGAGCGGTGATGCAGCGAGCACAGCCACGGCGATCACGACAACGACGACGGCCACCCCAACCGTCCATTGCAAGCGCATCGCCGGTCGCGCGCCGTCGCCGGCACCTGCGATCGTCACCGCGTTGCCGGACGGTTGCGTCATGGCGCCACAGGGTAGCGACCTGTGAGCCGCTCGAGGCCAGGATCGCGGCCCGACGCGCCGCCTCACGTCACCATGCCCTCCCAGCCGTCTGCGGGAGGCCAGATAGGCGCGGTATAACCCCGCGATGCGGCGAGGGGGAGGGGCACGCGAGCACGTGCGCGCGAGCGAGAAGGCCGGCGCCCGAAGGCTCGTGCTCATCGCCGTGCTCGCGAGCCTCGGCGTGGCCAGTGGCGACTCGGTGGCATCACCGCCCGAGGTCACCAGCGCCAGGGCGCTGGCAGCAACCAGCCGAAGCGACCAGGCTTGGCCGGTCCCGCTCGCCCGGCAGGGCCTCACGACGCCGTCGGCCCTCGCAGCGCCCTCGACTGTGCCGCCGCCGACCCAACCAGCACAGCCTGCGATGGCGCCCCACCGGCGGGCGCCGCCGCGACCCTCTTCGTCACCACCACCGCCAGCGCCACTTCCGCAGCCACCGGCCCCGATGCGGTCAGAATCCGCCGCCGGCGCCGTGTTTGCGGCGATCAACCAGAGCCGGGGTGGGGCCGGCCTGCCTGCTCTGCAATGGAGTGCGGGTCTCGGCCGCAGCGCCCACGCTCACAACCTTGCGATGGCGGCGGCGGGCCAGCTCTCGCACCAGCTGCCAGGCGAGGCGCCGCTGGGCACCCGAGTCAGCCGGCAGGGGGTGCCATGGGGTTGGGCGGGGGAGAACGTCGGGGAGTCGGGCACGCTCTCCTCCGCTGCCGCACTCGTCCTGGAGCAGCTCATGCTCGGCGACCTCGCACACCGCCTGAACATCCTGACCAACACCGGCACCATGGTCGGCGTCGATGTTGTTTTCGACGCCAACCAGCACCGGCTCTGGCTCACGGAGGACTTCGCGAATTGACTCCGGCAGCCGAGCCTGGCAGCGGCCTCCTTGGACGTGCTGGAATCGCTGGGAGCGACGGTGTGCACCGATAGGAGGCAGACGGATGACTGTTCACAAGGTTGGGACCCGCGAGGAGTGGCAGGCCGCCCGCGAGGACCTGCTCGTGCGCGAAAAGGAGTTGACCCGGCTCGGCGACGAGCTGGCGCGCCAACGACGCGAGCTGCCCTGGGTCGCGATGGAGAAGGAGTACCGCTTTCAGACCGACGAGGGCACCAGGACGCTGGCTGAGCTCTTCGACGGTCGGTCCCAACTTCTGGTGTACCACTTCATGTTCGGACCGAGCTACGAGCTCGGCTGTCCGACCTGCTCGTCGAGCGCCGACAGCGTCAACAGCGTTCTCACTCACCTCAACGCGCGCGACGTGACCATGTTGTACGTCTCGCGCGCACCGCTCGAGAAGCTCCAGGCCTACAAGCGGCGGATGGGCTGGAGCTTTCCCTGGGTCTCGTCTGCCGACAGCGAGTTCAACTTCGACTTCCGTGTTTCGCAGACCGAGGAGCAGGCCCGCGCGGCCATCGGGCCAATGGTCGCGGCCGGAATGCCGCCGATCCTCACCCACATGGCGAGCGTCACTGGCACAGACGTCGCCGGCTACCTGTCCGAGGGGCCGGGCTTCAGCGCGTTCATCCTGGACGACGGCAGCCTCTACCACACGTATTCGTGCACGGCCCGCGGGCTGGAGTTCCTGATGGGGTACTACCCGATTCTCGACCGCGCCCCCAAGGGACGCAACGAGGGCGGCTCGCCCCAGTGGATCCGCCGCCACGATGAGTACGCACGCGAGGGTGCGCGATGACCCTGTGACCGCTCGGCCTTCCAAGACGGTTGGTCGCGACGCGAACTGAATCCTCGTCGGCCACACTGAGTCGATGGAATATGGCAGCCGGGTGCCGGCCCCGCCGCTCGATCGGTTCATCGACGACATCTACTGGCTGACCGGGGTGCCGCGCCACCGCCGGCCCGAATGTCCCGCCGATGCCGTCGGCACATCTGTTCCAGCAGGCAGGCGGGCGTTTGGAGACTTCCCATGGCGCGGTCCCGGTCGGTGCGCTGACCGGTGCCGCCGGGGTGAGTGGCAATCACCTGGCCGCGCAGTTCAAGACTCATGTCGGGGTCACCCCGAAGCGGGTGGCGCGGATCTACCGCTTTGCGCGCCTGATCCTGTCCGTAGACGCTCTGCGTCCGGTCGACTGGTCCGAGCTCGCTCACACGCCCGGCTACTTCGACCAGGCCCACTTCATCCGGGAGTTCAAGGACTTCACCGGCCACACCCCGACGGGCTACCTGGCTCTGCGGCGCCGATTCCCCGCCGAGCCGGGGTTCCCGCCGGACAGCGGCCCGATGCCCGCGGATTGACTTTTACAAGACAGTCGCCGTCGGGTGCGGCAAGATCGGGCCGAATGCGCAACGCGGCTCGAGGAGAACCTGTTTGGGCACGGTAATCCTGCACAACGTGGTATCGGTGGACGGCTTCATCGCCGACGAGAACGAC
>JANWHI010000059.1 GCA_025450495.1 Candidatus Dormiibacter sp.
GTGGCGCAGCCCGGTAGCGCACCTGCTTTGGGAGCAGGGGGTCGCTGGTTCGAATCCAGTCGCCCCGACTTCACATCAACACCCGCCTGCGGTCGAGCGAACCCGGGAAGTCGCAGTTCTGCGACTTTCGTGTTCCGGAGTGGTGCATCACCGCCATGCGTTTCCCCTTCTTGGCGGGGGACGATGCCGGTGCTCGCTCGGAGCGCTTCATGGAGGGAGGTGCCCTCACATCCCGCCATTCACCTCGCTGTCACTGGGAGCCCGCATTGTTGTCAAGGACGGCCCGCCGCGCGCTGACTGTCCTGCTGGGCATCAGCCTCCCCGTCGTCGGTCTCACCGTGATGGGTGGGACGACTGCGCACGCGGCGGGAACGTCCATCTTCACGGAGAGCTTCAAGAACAATTCGGTCCCTGATCCGCATTGGATCGTCGGCGGGTCCAACTTCACGCCCTGCCTGACAGCCACCGGGAACAGCACCGTGACCCCGATCAAGAGCTGTGCGGGGACCGCCGACGCCGCGGGGAGCGGAGCGGTTCGGCTGACCAGCGCCGCAAACAACCAGAGTGGATTCCTTTTCTACAACTCCCCACTTCCTGACACCGCCGGCATCGACGTCACGTTCGACGCCTACCAGTACAGCGGCACCGGCGCTGACGGCATCGCGTTCTTCATGACCGATGGTCAATACCAACTGCTGACGCCAGGCCAGGCCGGCGGGTACCTGGGCTACGCGGGCGGCAATCACGGCATCGGCGTCGGCAATGGGGTGGCCCACGGCCTCTTTGGGCTCGGCCTCGACGCCTACGGCAACTTCTCCAACTTCGAGAACAATCCCAACTGTGGCGGCGGCTACACCCCGTCCTTTGTCAAGGACGCGGTTGTGCTGCGCGGCCCTGGAAATGCCGACCAGTTGAACTACTGCTACCTGGCGGGGGCCAAGGCTGCCAAGACGCTGCACGTTGACGCCGCCACCGACCGCACCCACGGTGGCGCCAACGATGTCGTCCGCCACGTGCACATCGTGGTCGACCCATCGAGCGACGCGACGCCGAGGGTGACTGTGAGCATCGACGGCGCCCAGGTGCTGCAGGCGGCCGAGCCGGCGATGAGCCCGACGGTGAAGTTCGGCTGGACGGCATCAACGGGTGGCAGCACCAACATCCACGAGATCCAGAACGTCACGGTGACCACGATCAATCCGCTCGGCCCGAGCCTGTCGGTCTCGAACACCGTCAACAACGGCGGGACATTCGCGTCGGGCGGTGGCGCTGCCGGCGATGCCGCCTACACCATCACCAACGGTGCCGGCGCCAACTTCGAGACACAGCCCTTCACGCTGACCGTGCCCGTGCCGGCCGGACTTGGTTTCACCGGCACCACCGTCTCTGATCCCAACATGGTCTGCAGGGCGTCGACGGCGACGCAGCTCTCGTGCACCTACACGCCGACCGGGTACGGATTTGCGCCGGCGCAGGCGGTGACTGCGCATCTGCTCTTCTCGCCTACGGCCACCTACTCGCACAAGGACCTGGTGGTCACCGCATCGGTCAGCTCGCCGGATGGCGGGTCACCGACGGCCAACCAGACCTTGCAGATCACCCCGCGGGCGGTGCCGAGCCCGATCACCACCACGGTGAACGTACCGGCGACGGTTGCGCAGGGCGCCAACGGCACTGCAGCGTTCACCTGGCTGCTCGGGCCCGCGGCGAATCCTGCGCTGGTGTCGTCGACGACGGTGGATGCTTCGGGGAATCTGACCATGACGCCGGTTCCCGGCGCCTCGGGGACGACGACGATCCCTCTGTCGGTCCAGGACGCAAGCGGGCTCACCTCGCCAACGGTCAACGTCCCCGTCACCGTGCGCCCGACCGTCTCGGCGGTTGTCGGGTCGGGCACGGGTCCGGCGCCGGTGTACGGCAACGTGCCGGCACCGGTGGGGACAGGACCGTTCACCTACACCTTCGCGACCACGCCCAATGCCGGAACACAGGGTACAGCGCAGTTTGTGGCGGGGTCGCCAGAGCAGGTCAAATTCACCCCGGTGCAGGGCTTCAGCGGAGCGGTGCCGACCTTCACCTACAAGGTGACCGATGCCGGTGGGGCGCAATCGGCGACGGCCACGATCGATCTCACGGTGAACAAGCCAGCAGCTCCGACGGTGGTGGCGGTGTCGGGAACCATTGATGCCAACACCACATTCACGCAGACGGTGCCGGCCCCGAATGGCGCCTCGCCCTTCGGATACGCGATCACGACGCCGCCGGTGGCCGGTACGGAAACGATCTCCAATGCCGGGGTGGTGAACTTCACGCCGCCGAACAATGCCAGCGGCGTGTACAGCTCGACATACCAGGCTCAGGACCAATACGGCCAGACCTCGAACAATGGTCAGATCCAGGTGACGGTGCGGCCGGTGGCGGCCAATTTCTCCGGCTCCGCCAACGGCACGTCGACGATCACCCTCGGCGCACCCGCTCCGGCCGGCACTGGCCCTTTCACCTGGGTCGCGGCACCGCCGCAGACCAACGGCACTCTGTCGATGGATGTCGCCTCGGGCACGGTGACATTCACCGCGAACCTTGGCTATTCGGGGACATTCAGTTTCCCTTACTCGGTTTCAGACGGGGTGGGGACGAGCTCGACAGCGAGGTCGGTCACCATCACCGTGCTGGCGCCGCCGGCTCCGGTGGGCGTCACGTACAGCAGCACCCAGAACGCTGACACCGCGGTGTCAGCACAGCTGCAACTGCCGAGCTCGGGAACCGGTCCCTTCACCTACTCGGTGGTCACCCCGCCGGCTTCTGGTGTCCTGGTCTTGCAGCCGGGCGGGCACATTGCGTACACACCGGCCGCAGGAACAAGCGGAATCGTGACCTTCACCTACCAGGTGACCGACCCCTACGGGTCCACCAGCTTGCCGGTCACGGTGACGCTGAACTTCCGCCCAGTGGCGCCGCCACTTTCGGGCAGCACCGTTGGTCCCCAGCCGGTGACGATCGCCGGGGGTTCGGTGGATGGAACCGGCCCGTTCACATACGCGTTGACGCAGCCGCCCGCAGCGCAGGGCTCGGCCACCGTCAACCAGGCGAACGGGGCGATCACCTTCACCCCGACGCTCGGGTACTCGGGCACCGCCTCCTTCTCGTACACGGTCACGGGGGCCGGCCCGACGACGAGCCTCTCCGCACCGGTGACCGTGACCGTGTCCCCTCCGCCGGCACCTGTCGCCAACGGGGTTTCAGGTAGCACCGTGTCCGGCGGGTCGACGACGGTGATCGGGTCGACGAGTTCGGGAGTCGGTCCCTTCACCTATGCAATCTCGCTACCCCCGGGCCACGGCACCGCGTTTGTGGGCGGCGGCAGCCTGCTCGACTACACGAGCACGGCGCCGTATTCGGGCGTCGATGCGTTCACGTACACGGTGACCGACCCGTATGGCACAACCAGCGCGCCAGCAGTGGTGATCATCACTGTGCACCCGATCGCGGCCAGCCCGGTCAACGGCTCGTCCATCGGACCGAACCCGGTGGTTGCGACCCCGGCGGCGCCCACAGGCACCGGTCCCTTCACATACAACCTGGTGTCGGGTGGCCTGCCGCCCACTGCACAAGGAACGACGACGGAGAACAGCAGCACCGGGCAGATCACCTTCACGCCGGTGAGCACCTTCACCGGCACGGTGACCTTCCAGTACACGGTGTCCGACGCCAACGGCCTGACCAGCGCGCCGGGGACGGTGAACTTCACCGTAAACAAGCCGGCATGTCCAGGCGTGTCGCCTGCGTCGGCGACAACCCCTGCCAACACAGCTTTGGACATCTCGCCACCGGCGGCGACCGGGACCGCGCCCCTCACCTTCCTGATCACCTCGCCGCCCACGTTGGGCACGGCGACAATCTCCGCGGCAGGCGTGATCCATTACACGCCCAACCTCAACGTGTCGGGCACCGACACTCTCCAGTTCACCGCGACGGATCCCTACGGCACGACCAGCGCCGCCGCGGTGGTGACCGTCTCGGTGACACCGACAGTGCAGGGTGTGACCGCGACGATGGTGGCCAACACCGTGCTGTTGCTGCCGACACCGGGGCCGGTCGGGACCGGGCCGTTCAGCTACTCGGTGACCTCGCCGTCGCATGGCACAGCGGCGATTTCCGGCTCGGGTGCGCTCACGTACACGCCGGTGCACAACTTCGGTGGCACCGACGCCTTCACGTACCGGGCAACGCATGCCTCTGGCCAGCACTCCAACCCGGGATCCGTGACGATCACGGTGACCAAGCCCGCGGCGCCGACGGTTGGGGACGTCAGTGCGACGACGACGGTGAACACCGCCGCCGTGCTCAGCCCGGCGACATCCTCCGGCTCCGGTCCCTTCACATGGGCGATCGGGGTGGGTCCGCCATCAGGAACCGCCACGATCGACGCCGCCACTGGAGCGATGGTGTTCACCCCCGCCCCGGGCGCGCCGGGCATCGTGACCTACACCTTCGTCGTCACGGATCAGTACGGCACCGCCAGCGCGCCGGCAACCGCAACCGTGCGCGTCACGACCACCTCGAACAGCAAAGCGACCACGGACACACCTCAGGCGCCCGACGCGGGAGCGCATCTCCTCCGGCAGGCGCTGCAGGGCGGAGCGCTGATGGTGCTCGGGCTGCTGCTGTTGCTCGCGGCCATCACGACGCGGCGGCGCCGAGAAACGGCATCAGGCGAACCCAGCTAACCGCACAGCGATCGCCGGCAGACCCTCACTCGGCGTAGCGGCGATGACGCCGCGGCCGCAGCGCCCATGCACCGACCGCGATCCCGCCGGCCACGGGGGCCGCCGCACGCAAGACGCCCGGTCCGGCAGGCGCCGGCGCCGGACACCACGGGTTCGCCGGAACGTTGACGCACGGGTTGGGCATTGACGTCTGCGCCGCAGGCATGTGCAGGCTGAACTTCGCATCGGCCCGTGGATAGTTGGCCCCAACTGGTGGGCTTGGCGGCAGCGGACAGGGGCTCGGGACCAGGGAGCATAGGGCCGCCTGCGCAGTCGGGCACGGCGCGAGCAGCTGCGACGCGCATTCCGCCTCGAAGAGAAGTGGGCCGACGTCGCCTCCGTTTGGTGTGGTGCACAGGCCGTGGTGAGGTCGGTAGGCGGGGAGGGTCTCGATGCCCGGCGGGTCGGTGATCGCGCTTCCTGCTGCGCCATTGACCGGGTTCCTGTCACCCGAGAAGCAGTTTCCCGGGTTGTTGGGGAGGGTCGCCAACCCGATGTCGCCGTTGGTGGGATTGCCGTAGCCGCCGTTGTTGACAAAACGGTTGTCGATGCTGACGTTGCCGACGGCCTGGTAGTAGCAGACGCCGACCGGTGGCGGAAGCCAGATGCCTCCCTGGCACTGAACCGGCACCTGTGAAGGCGCGGACTCCTGGTCGGGCAGGTCGGCGATCAGGGCACCCCACGCCTTGTTGTTGGTGACAACGTTCCTGTACAGCGTGATGTCCCTGGTGCCGGCGAGGATGAGCCCAGTGCCAACGGGTCCCCCTCCAGCGAGGCCTGAGGTGCCGTTGCCGGGGACGTCGGGGTTGTTGTTGTCGTGCAGGTAGTTGTACTGCCACACCGTGCACGAGGTGGTGCCTGTGGCACCCGTGTGGGGCTCGTGCGGATCAGCGAGGTCGCAGGCGCCCAACTGCGGCGACGGCCAGTCATCGTTGTTCTGCGCATTCGAAACCGGCCCCGTCTTGTTCTGGTCGCACTCGGTGTTCTCGACAAGCAGGTAACCACCGGCGTTCGTCGTCGAGATGCACAGTGCGCTGTTCTGGCCGTGGTCGTGCTTCATGACCGCGTCGCAGCGCTGCTGACACGCGCCGATGTAAAAGGACGAATCTGCCATGTTGCTGGCGTAGTCCTGGGTCCAACTGCCGTGGGTGCTGTCGCTGCTGAAGATGCCGTAGCTGCCGCTCGGATACTCGACGCCGCAGCACGGTCCCAGTGCCGCCTTGGTGGTGCTGGAGTATGTCGACGTTGCCGTCAGGTAACCACCCGTGTAGCCCGAAAGGCCGATGTGGCCGCCGCCGTCGCCGCCGTTCCACCAGATCTGGTTGCCCCGGGCGCCCGAGGCGCTGGTGAGGAAGTTGCAGACGGTGAGGTTGTCGATGGAGACATTGTTGGCGGTGAAGTTCGGGCCCCAGACCTCGATGCCATTGCGCCCCTGCGCGCTGGGGCCGAGGTCCTGGTCGCCAGCGGCAGAGCTGCATGGGACGGATGCCGTCGGCTTGGTGCCGTCGACGATCACTGTGTTGCGATTCATCCCGCGCAGGTGGATGTTGGGCGTGGAGATCCACACCCCGGCGGGCCAGGTCGGCACCTCGTAGTCTGCGCGCTCGCGGTAAACGCCAGGCCCGACCAGGACCCAGTCTCCCGGCTGGGCGGCGTCGACCGCCGCCTGGATGGTCGCGTACTGCCCGGCAATCGAGTTGTACGTCCCGACCCGGAGCACCCGCGGCGCGCTCGCGCTCGCACCTTCGGGGGCGAGGGTCAAAGACAGGATCGGAATGGTTGCGGCTGCGAGCACGGCTCGGCAGATGGGCCTGCGGCGTTGCTTGATTGGCGGCATCCCTTCCTACCCCTATCGCTGACAACGAACGACCACGTGGCTTGAAACGCCCAGAGTTCTGGAAAACTTGCGCTGGGGCTGGCCAGCATCCGCGCACCTGCGCATCCGTCGACGCAGTCGAATCGAAGGATCGGGACAGGTCTATCGACGCGACCGCGAATGACGACCCGAAGCGGTACTGGCTATCATGAGGATGGTGCACGATGCGTCGCTCGCCGTCCACATCGCCGTCAACGTCGCGCCCGGACCGGAGTCACTGATCGCAATCAACAGCAACCCCGACAACCACGTCACCGCGTACGCGATGACCGTTCTGCTGCCCGATGTGGAGGACGCGCAGCGCCTCGCCGCAGCCCTCGACGATGTGCGCCGACCTGATGGGCCCCTCGCGGTGATCGCCGTCCCGCCCGTCCGCGGGATCGCCTTCTTCGCCGACGCCGACCGCCAGGCGAAGATCGACCGCTGGTGGGCGCATGCCATCCCCGAGAACACCCTCCCCGTCCACCTCCTCCTGCACGAGACCGGCGTCGCTGAGTGGCTGCCCGGGCTCGACGGTCGATTCGTGGTCGGGGTCGCCTCGCCCGAGGACGGCGAGCAGTACAGCGGTCTGCGCAATGTCACCGTCGCCGGCGGGGACGCCCTGCTCGACATCGCGCTCGCCACAGTTGAGCAGTTCGCCTTCGAGCCCGTTTTCCGTGAGGACGCCTCGGTGCGCCTGGAGAAGCGCCTTCGCCGCCCAGCCGCCGACGCGGCGTCGCGCTTCCGCCGTGCACGGCTGCGCCCGGCCGACGAGGTGTTCACCGGGGCGGCGCCACCGCCAACCACCGGCCACCACCCCATCCCCAACCTGCCGCCCCCGGAGGGTGCCTCGGTTCTCAGCGAGGACGCCCGCCGCGAGGAGCTGGTGCGCGCCCTCGCCGAGACGCTGCGCCGCCTGCAGAGGATCCGCAGCATCACCTGACACAATGGCGTGGTGAGCAGCGAGCCGTCTCAGCGCACCCTCCGCGGCGCCATCTTCGACCTCGGCGGGGTCATGACCGAGCCGCTCGCGACGCACCGCGCGTCGATCGAGGATCCTGTGCAGCTCGACCTGTTGCGCTTCTTCATGAACGAGTTCAGGGACGTCTACCACCTGCCCACCGGGGCCCACGATCTCCATCTGCTCGAGACCGGCGCGATCTCCGACGACGAGTTCTTCGACCGGATGACCGCGCGATACGTCGCCGACGGCGGCGACGCATCGGTGGACGCTCGCATTGCCCAGAAGGTGGTGTTCGGGCGCGGTCTTGCCGCCTGTGGCGCGATGATCGACGCCGTCCGCCAGGTCAAGGGCGCCGGCTACCGAACCGCCATGCTCACCAACATCTCGCGCAGTGGTGAGGCGCTGTGGCGGTCGCTGTTCCCAGTCGAGGAGCTGTTCGACGTGGTCGTCGACTCCTCGCAGGTCGGGCTGCGCAAACCTGACCCTGCGATCTTCCTGCTGACCTGTGAGCGTCTCGGATTGCGCCCCGAGCAGTGCCTGTTCGTCGACGACCTGCGTTGCAACGTCGAGGCCGCTGCCGACCTCGGCATGACCTCGCTGCAATGCAGCGACCCGGTGGCCGTCGCCGATGAGGTCGTCGAGATGCTGTTGGGCCGTCCCGCAGCCGCCGAGCCCGAGCCGAGCGAGAGCGCAGGGCGGTGAGCCGGCCCCCGGTGACCGTGGTCGACCTGTCGGGCGCAGCCCCGGCCGGGATCGAGGTGGCCGCCGCCACCCACATCGGACCGGTGCGCACGGAGAACCAGGACGCTTTCGCGGCCAGCCCCATCGCCGGCGGCGCCGGGGTCGGCATCCTCGTCGCCGACGGCATGGGCGGCCTGCCCGGTGGCGGTGAAGCGGCTGCGGCCGCCTCGGCGGCGGCCGTCGCTGCCCTGGTCGCGGGGGACGGTGAGACTCTTGGCGCCGACGGTGCTGTGCCGGACGGCAACGCCGCGGTGGCCCGGCTACGCGAGGACATCGGCGGGCAGCCGGGTACGACGCTGACAGTGGCCGCCGTGCGGGCCGGCCGCGCGGTCATCGGCCACGTCGGCGACAGCCGTGCCTACCTGGTGCGCGATGGGGTCGCCAGCGCGCTGACCACCGACCATTCCTGGGTTGGGGAGCAGGTGAGGTCCGGCGCGCTGCCTCCCGGATCCGAGCGCCGTCACCCGCGCCGCAACGTCATCACCATGGCGGCGATGGGGGAGGCGATCGAACCGCAGGTCGTCGTCGTCGAGCTGCGTCCCGGAGACGTGATCGCGCTGTGCAGCGACGGCTTCTGGGAGCCGCTCGAGGATCTCCACATCGCCGGGCTGCTGGAGACCCCGGGACCGCTGACGGCGGTGGTCGGGCGGGCGGCGGAGGCGGCGCTCGACGCCGGCGGCACCGACAATGTGACCGTGCTCGGGCTTCGCGTCGCCCGCTGATCCCTCAGCCCGGTCCTCCGTTACCAATCCCGAGGTCGCAGCGTTCTGTCAGCACTCCGAACTCGCATGCGCCCTCGAGGAGACCACCGATGCCCCGTCGCCAACAGATCCGCGGTGTCAAGGTGTGCGCGCGTTGCGGCGAGGGCTACGACGCGTTCAAGGCGATGGAGGTACGCGGCCGCTACTGCTCGCCCAGCTGCCTTGCCAGCGCCCGTGCCGCCCGTCGCCACCACATTGGGATCGCTGCGGTCGTCGGTGACGCTGTCGCGGCCCGCGCCCCCTGAGCAGCGGTCGTCTGCGCGCAGGGCGCTGACAATCGGGCAGACTCCCCGGCCATGGCACGTCTCTACGCTCAGCTGTGCGCCCTCGTCCTCCTGGTCGTCGGCCTCGGGGGCCTCGCCGCCGGGAACGCCGGGCCACCCGCTCCCAACGGTGGCGGCAACATCGGCAGCCTCATCCTCCACCTCAGCTGGGCTCGCGACGCCTTCGACATCGCGCTGCTCGTCGTGTTCGTCTACGCGGGATTCGCGGCGTCGCGACGGGTTGGCCGGATTCTGGTCGGCGCCACCGGCGTCCTGCTCCTGGCCCTGGCGGTGATCGGCTTCCTGGTCGGAGACGACGCAGCCGCGACCAAGAGCTACGCGGGCCTGCACTTCACGACAGCGCTCAACATCCTCGATCTCGTTGTCGGGGTGCTCGGCCTGCTCGCGGCTCTCGGCACCGTTGAGGATCCTGAGCCGGCGCCGCGATCGGTGCTCCGCGGCTAACCGCTCTCCCAGGGGCGGGCGGATCCCGCGACGGTCAGTGCCGGCCGTTGGTCTCGTTGTGGATGCGCACCGAGCCCTCGACCGAGACCGAATCGTCGTCCTCGTGGCGGGTCCTCTCGACGCTGTGCCGCGCCAGCTCGGCGGCAGCGCCGGCAAAGGGTGCGACCCTGCGCACCGTCCTCTCGGCGACCTGGTAGCCGTCCCGGGCCGCGGCGCCGAAGGCGGCCAGCTGCTGGCGGGTC
Organism: Candidatus Dormiibacter sp.; assembly: GCA_025450495.1. The sequence goes on from JANWHI010000059.1 coordinate 10,058, forward strand.
TTGGTTCCCGGCTGAGGAGCGATGCAGAGGCCGACCACGACACCGGCGACGCCGCCGTGAACGAATCCCCGGACGTAGCCCATGTCGCAGTCCTCCCAAGCTGATTGTGGTGGGCCACCACCCTACTACGTGAGTGCCGTCGACGCCCACTCGCCGTCGGGAGTGATCCGCAGGCGATCGACCGGCCTGCCACCGACCAGGTGCTGCTCGATGATCTCGCCGATGTCGTCGGCGGTCAGGTGTCCGTACCACACCCCTTCGGGGTAGACGATCATGATCGGCCCCTGGTGGTGCTGCTGGTTGCAACCCATCCTCGTGGTGCGGACGTGGGTCAGGCCACGGCGCTCCAGCTCATCGCGGAGGCGGAGCAGGACCCGTTCGCTGCCCATGCCTCCGCAGTGGTGGCGACCCACCGTGGTGCAGACGAAAACGTGCAGCGGTCGAAGCCCGTCGGAGGGATCCATCGCCTCGATGGTGACGCAGTGCGCGGAGATCGCGTCCGCTGCGAGGCAACGCTGCCGTCCGTCAGAGTCGCGATGCCATGGAGATGAGCTTCGCCTTCTTTGCCGACGCGGCCACCGTGCCCCCCGACGGCAAGTTCTACGCGCTCGGGGGCGGGTTCAGCGCGCTGGCTCTGCCGTCGCTGCCGGGCATGGCCAGCTTCGCCGTCGTCGCCGGCTTTCGCTTCGGCACGGCCGACGCCGGCCAGGTCCACCTCGTCGAACTCCGCTTCGTGGACATGCTCGGCAAGCTGGTGCTACCGCCCGCGACCATGCGCTTCGAGTCGGCGGGTCCGCCCCCCACCGGGACGGGCGAGGTCAGTGTCTCGACGGTGAGCGTGCTCCAGCCCACTCTCGGCGAGCCCGGCGAGTATGCGGTCGAGTTCTGGCACGAGGGCGTGCTGATCAACTCGGTGCGCCTGCACGTGGTCGAGCAGCAACGGCCGACCCCGGCGCCCGGCAGCCCCCCGCCGGCGTAGAGGCGTCCGCCTCGCCAAGCCATCAGCGCGTCTGCGCTGCCTCGTACTCGTAGAAGCCGCGCCCGCTCTTGCGGCCGAGGTACCCGGCGGCGACCATGCGCTTGAGCAGCGGAGGCGCCGCGTAGTCACGGATGGCGTACTCCGTGTACAGGGCGTCGCACACGAACAGCGCGGTGTCGAGCCCGATGTAGTCGAGCAGTTGCAGCGGTCCCATGGGATGGCCGCAGCCGAGCTTCATCCCCTCGTCGATGTCCTCCTTGGTGGCGAAGCCGGATTCGTAGAGGCGCACCGCGTTGTTGAGAAATGGGATGAGCAGCAGGTTGACGATGAAGCCGCCCCGGTCCTGGGCGACGATCACGCGCTTGCCGAGCCTCTCGCCGAGAGCGCGCGTCTCCTCGAGTGTCTCGTCGCTGGTGGCGATGGTGCGCACCACCTCGAGGAGCTTCATCACCGGGGCGGGGTTGAAGAAGTGCGTCCCGATCACACGGTCAGGACGGTTGGTGGCTCGGGCGATCTCGATGATCGGGAGTGACGAGGTGTTGCTCGAGAGGATGGAGTGCTCGGGCACGATGCGATCCAGCTTGCCGAACAGCTCCACCTTGTCGGCGAGCCGCTCGACGATCGCCTCGACCACCACGTCGCAGTCGCTCAACTCCTCGAGGTCGGTGCTGAAGCTGAGCCGCCCGCTGATCTCCCTGACATCGTCCTCGCTGAGCTTGCCTCCCTGTCGGCCGCGGTCAAGCGATCGCTCGACGCGTCTTCGGCCTGCTTCGAGCGCACCGGCCCCGGCCTCCGCAACGCGCGTGCGCAGACCGCTCCTGGCACAGACCTCGGCGATGCCCGAGCCCATCAGCCCGGCGCCGACGATGCCGACGGTGGTGATCTCCATCTTTGTCTCCAGCCTGGCGATGCTCTGGTGGGGCCAAGTGTGCCAGCCGCCTCGCGGGTGGCGGCGGCCGCGCTGCCTATGATGGCGGCGATGGCGACCTCCCACGTGGCCCTGGTGAGCGGCGACCTGATGTTCGCCAGCCGCCTGCGCGCTGCGCTCGCCGGGAGCGCGGAGATGGTCGTGGTCTCAGGCGGGGACGCGCCCGAGGCGGCAACCGTGTTCGTCGACCTCAATGACGACGTCGAGGCGCGCCTGGCGCTCATCGCCAACCTGCGAGCTCGCGGGGGGGCCCAGGTGATCGGCTTCTGCCAGCACGACGAGCGCGCGGTCCGCATCCGAGCAATGGAGCACGGCGCCGACCAGGTGGTGACCAACGGCGCCCTTGCTGAGGCCGCGCTGCGGCTGGTGGGGGTCCAGGCGAGTGGCTGATCTGGCCACCCGGGTGGCGTCAGAGCTCGACGGCGTCCGCGAGGAGGTGATCGAGACGCGCCGTGACCTCCATCGCCATCCTGAGCTGTCGTTACGCGAGCACCGCACCGCTGAGATCGCGGCCCGTCGCAGCGAGGAGCTCGGCTACACGGTGCGCAGCGGGGTCGGTGGCACCGGGGTGATCGCCGACCTCGAGGGCGTGGGCGGCACGGGCCCGACGTTGATGCTGCGCGCTGACATGGATGCGCTGCCCGTGCTCGAACGCGGCGAATCCCGGGTGGTCAGCTCCGAGGTCGACGGTGTCATGCACGCCTGCGGCCACGACGGCCACGTCGCCATGACGCTTGGGGCCGCGCATGTGCTGGCGTCGCTGCGCGATGCGTGGTCGGGGCGGGTGCGCCTCTGCTTCCAGCCCGCCGAGGAGATCGCGTCCGGCGCGGTGCCGATGATCGACGACGGCGCCGTCGCGGATGTCGACCACGTGTTCGGCATCCACCTCTGGGCGCCTTTGCAGGTCGGTCAGGTCGGGGTCAAAGATGGCCCGATCTTCGGCAGCGCCGACGAGTTCGGTCTCACCATCCGCGGCCGCGGCGGGCATGGGGGGATGCCCCACACCAGCATCGACCCGGTGGTGGCGGCGGCACACGTGGTGCTCGGCCTGCAGAGCATCGTCAGCCGCGAGACCTCTCCGTTCGCGCCGGCCGTCGTCACCGTCGGCCAGGTCGAGGGGGGCCGTGCCTTCAACGTCATCGCCGACGAGGTGCGCCTGCGCGGCACGGTGCGCGCACTGCACCCGGAGGACCGCGAGCGGTTGCTGCGCCGTGTCGCCGAGGTCGCGATCGCGATCGCCTCGGCGTCCGGTGCAAGCGCGGAGTTCGAGCGCGCCGCCGGCTGCCCGCCGGTGATCAGCGACGCGGCCTCGGCGGCGCTGGTGCGACGCGCTGCCGTGGCCACGGTGGGCGAGGACAGGGTGGTGACGCCGCAGCCGATCACCGTTGGCGACGACGTCGCCTGCTTGATCAACGCCGTCGGCAGCGGCTGCTACTTCCTGGTCGGAGCGGGCGACCCGGCCAAGCGGCAGGTGGCGCCACACCACAGCGCCGACTTCGACATCGACGAGCGGTCGCTGCCGGTCGGGGTGGGCACACTTGTCCGAGCGGCTCTCGAGGTGCTCCGGTGAGCGACCCCTGGGCGCGGCTCCGCGCCGATCGTGCCCTCCAGTACCTGCACCCCCTCGACATGACGCCGCGTCCGGCGTCGGCCTCGCGGACGGAGATCACCACCGTGATGCAGATCTCCCATGCCAACAACGATGGCAACGTCCACGGCGGCTCGATCATGCGCCTGGTGGACGAGGCGGCCGGGATCGCGGCGATGCGGCACTGCCGGCTGCGGGTCGTCACCGCGTCGATGGACGACATGAGCTTCGTGGCACCGGTGTACATCGGCGACCTCGTGACCGTGCGTGCGATGGTCAACGACGCGCATCGCACCTCGATGGAGGTGGGAGTGCGGGTCGACGTCGAGAACATCGCCAACGAGGCATGGCGCCACGTGGCCAGCGCCCACCTGGTGTTTGTCGCCCTCGACGTGGACGGTCGCCCGACGGCGGTGCCGCCGGTGATCGCCGAGGCCCCCGAGGAGAGGCGCCGCCAGGCCCAGGCCCGGGTCCGCCACGAGCAGCGACTGCTGCGCAAGAAGGCGCTGGCCGAGGCGGTGCGAGAGAAAGAGCACGATCCGTCGCAGCCGGCCCTGTAAAGTGAGCAAGATGACCGAGGTCGCCGCCCCACTCGCGGTTCGCGATGCCACCGTCCCGCCTCCGACTGCGCGCCAGCACATCCGCTTCGCGTTCTTCGCGGTGCGGCCCGAGTGGCGATTGCGCGACGCCAGGCAGCGGGCCGCCGACCGCGCCGAGGTCGTGGAGCTCATCAAGGACATCGACCAGCGCGACAACGTGCTGCTGCGCACCTACAGCCTGGTCGGCACGCGCGGCGATGCCGACCTCATGGTGTGGCTGGTCAGCGCCCGCCTCGAGGATCTTCATGAGTTCTCCTCGCGTCTGAACCGCACCGCGCTCGGCGCGTTCCTCGAATCGCCGTACAGCTACTTTGCGATGACCAAGCAGAGCATGTACGTCGACAAGCACCAGCACCCCAACCAGGAGGGTCGTAGCAGCCGCCTGGTGATCGCTCCGACCAACCGCCGCTACCTGTTCGTGTACCCGTTCGTGAAGACGCGCGCCTGGTACCGACTGAGTCGCGACGAGCGTCAACGACAGATGAGCGACCACATCGCCACGGGCCACAAGTACCCGGGTGTGAAGATCAACACGACCTACTCGTTCGGGCTGGACGACCAGGAGTTCGTGGTGGCGTTCGAGAGTGACTCGGTGGCGGACTTCCTCGACCTGGTGCAGGAGATGCGCGAGAGCGAGGCTTCGACCCACACCGTGCGCGACGTGCCGTCGTTCACCTGCATGCTCATGGCGCCGGAGGACGCCCTGGCGGCGGTCGGTTAGAGCGGCGTCGCGGGCGGCCGTGGCCCGCTGCTCTACACAACTCTTGATCCCGCAGCGCGTTCAACCTCCTGCGGGAGTGCTACCGTCGTATCTGACGCGTTTGCGTCGGCTTGAGAAAAGGATGGCCGGGTCTCGACGAACCGGCGGCGAGGAGGGTGCGGTGACGTCCGAGGCGGAGGCCCAGGCTCGTGCCGACGCTGCGGAGGCGCTGAGGGAGAAGCGGTACGAGAGGCTCCAGGCCCTCCTCGACACCTTCGAGGAGCCGATCCGCCGCGCCGACGCGATGTCGCGGCTGGAGGCGTGGCTCACCCTGCATCCGCCACCGTGGCTCCCCGAGGGCTGACAAGCCGCAGGTGTCAGCGACGGCTGGGCTACTGGGGCAGGACTGCGCTGCGCCGCTGCGCGGTCTGCATCGATTCGTCGAGCACCTCGAAGACGTGCATGACCCGAACCCCCGGGGCGTAGCGGGCCGCGCCCTTGCGCAGCTGCAGCAGGCACGAGACGTTCTCTGTGACGAGGACCTCGGCGCCGCTCGCCACCACGTGCTGGAACTTGCGCTCGAGGATGGCCTCGCTGCGCTCGGGTTGCTCATGGAAGTACAGGCCCGGACCGCCGCAGCACATCGCCGCCTCTTCGAGCGCGGCGATCTCCAGGCGTGGCACCTCGGCGAGCAGGCGTCGCGCCGCCGACCGCGCCGGTCCCTCGAGCGGCAGCGAGCAGGGCTCGTCGATGGCCACCCGCCAGCGCAGCGGTCCCAGCACGACGCGGTTGCCGGCGTCGTCGAGGAGCTCGGTGGCGAGCAGGGTCTTCTTGGCCACGCGCTGCGCGTCGATGTTGTGCTGCGGATCGTCCGCGAGGATCCTGTCGTACTGCCTGTAGTGCGCCGTGCATGAGGCCACGTCGCCGACGAGCGCGTCGACCTCGAGCTCGCGCAGCACATCGACGTTGGCTGCCGCCATGTCGGTCATCGCCTCGCGGTCACCAAGGGAGCGGGCAGGCAGTCCGCTGCACGCCAGGGGGGGCACGACGACCTCGAAGCCGTTGGCGAGAAGCACCCGCATGGTGGCTTCGGTGGCGTGCGGCGCCGCGAGGTTCTGGTAGCAGCACACCAGAAAACCCACCCTGCCGCGGACCGGTTCGGACGCTGCCGGCAGGCTGCGCGCACGCTTGTGGGCGGTCTGTCGTGGCAATGGGCCGGCGTGCTCCATGAGCGCTCCGGCCGTGCCCAGCCAGCGGGTCAGGCCGGTGCGTCGCGCCAGCGCGTGCACCCCGGTCAGCTGGGCCGCTCGCGACAGCCTGTGCAGGAAGCGCAGCGCGCCGGGGCGGGGCAGCACCCAGCGGAACGCCATCGAGTGCCCGAAGGGATACCCCTCCTGCTCATGCAACTCCATCCGCGCGCGGCTCACGATCAGCGCGGTCGGGACGCCCGGCGCACAGGCGGCGACGCAGTTGTCGCAGGTGAGGCACGTCGACAGCGGACCATCGGCGATGTCGCGCAGCTCGAGGCGGCCCTCGATGGCGTCGCGGATCAGGGCCACGCGTCCACGTGCGGTCTCCCACTCCACTGGATTGGTGACATAGGTGGGGCAGACCGCCTGGCAGAGCGAGCACTTGTTGCACTCGCTGGCGGCCTGGTACACGTCTTCGAGAAAGCGTGGTGGGACGGCGAGATCGGTCACCGGCGGCATTGTACGATGCTGTGTGAACCCTCTCGGGTTCCCCCGGCCAAGCCCGTGGAGGTGCCATGACCCAGGTTGCTCCCTCGCCCTCGGGCAGCCCGTCGACGTACTTCGCAGAGCCGTTCACGGACCAGGAACGAGCGGTGCTGTCGCGGTACGTGACCAATGTCGACGGTCCGGTGTTCGCACTCTCTGGGCTGCCGCAGGTGACCGCCGCAGCGCTGTTCGCCCGGTACAGCCGCAGCGCCAAGAGCCTGCGACGGCTGCTCCTCGACGAGTTCCTCGTGGGCGCGGCCGAACCCGGGAGCGACGTTCCTTCTGCGGATGCCGGCCGGGCTCGGGCAAGCGACCTCTTCGGGCGCGTTCTTGCCGAGTACGGCGACGACTCCGTTGCTCAGCTCGCGGGTGTGCACATCGCCTGCGAGCAGGTGTCGCAGCCGCTCGCCAAGGCCATCGAATGGGGCAGGCTTGCCGGGTATCTCGAGCAGTCGACGCGGTACATCCCGTACACGGATCAGCGCGATGGCAGATATCGCTTCCACCTCGACGAGGCGGTGGCAGCGTCGCCGTCGTCCGCCGCGTATGTCGCCGCCATGGACGGGCTCTTCGACACCTACTGCGCGCTCCTCGATCCACTCAGGCAGCACCTCGACCGCACCATTCCTCGAGAGGAAGACGAAGCGGCGCGACGGCGGGCGATCCGTGCCCTTGCGCTTGACCTCCTCCGTGGCCTGCTGCCCGCCGGTACGGTCAGCAATGTCGGGGTGTTCGCTTCGCCGCAGGCGTACGAGCAGATGGTGCTGCGATTGCGTGCGCACCAGCTGCCGGAAGCGCGCGCTTACGCCGAGCTGGTTGCCGCCGAGCTGCAGAAGGTGGTCCCGGAATTCCTCACCCGTCTGGACCGCCCCGACCGTGGCGGTGTCTGGGTCGACTACCTCGCCGACACTGCCGCCGCACTCGAGGCCGCCGCCGTGGAGGTGGCGCCCACCCTTGAGCTGACCCCGGATGGTGTGGGCCTCGTCGACTGGACGCGCGACGGCGAGGACCGCATCCTGGCGGCATCGTTGCTTCCTCACACCCGGACCACCCTGGAGAGCCTGCTCGCAATCGTGCGCGGCCTGCCCGCGCCGCGACGGGCCGAGTTGTTCGCGGCCGCGGTGGGGGAGAGGGGCAACCGCCGCCACCGCCCCGGGCGGGGTTTCGAACACTGCGAGTACACGTTCGAGTTGGTCTCTGATTACGGCGCTTTCCGCGATCTGCAGCGCCACCGGATGCTGACCATCCAGTGGCAGCCGCTGACGCCGGCGCTCGGCTTCGAGGTTCCCGGCACGGTGGAGGAGGCTGGCCTCGGAGCGCGCTGGCGCGCCGCGGTCGAGGAGGCGGAGGCAGCGTACGAGCTGCTCGCCGAGGACTTCCCCGAGCAGGCCCAGTACCTCGTGACCCTCGGTCACCGGCTCCGCTACGTGATCAAGATGAACGCCCGCGAGGCGATCCATCTCATCGAGTTGCGGACCTCACCGCAGGGGCACCCCCACTACCGCCGCGTCGGCCAGGAGATGCATCGCCTCATCGACGAGGTGGCCGAGCACCACCTGGTTGCCGGTGCGATGCGGTTCGTGGGCTCCGACGACGTCCACCTCCCGCGCTACGCCGCCGAGCGCGAAGGAGCCGGCGACTGATCTCGCCAGCGCGCCGAGTGGCGCGTTTCAA
>JANWHI010000060.1 GCA_025450495.1 Candidatus Dormiibacter sp.
GCCACCGCTGCCCTGCGGCACCGCGACCTGCCTGCTCCAGTGCACGACGAGCTCGAGGAGGTGGCTGCCGCCTCACGACGGCTGGCGCGGCTGGTCTCCGACATGCTCGACATGGCTCGCATCGAGGGTGGCGCCATCGACCTGCGTCTCGACCGGGTCGACCTGCGCGAGGCCGTCGACGCCGCGGTCGCGCGGCTACGCCTGGTCAATCCCGAGCGCCGAGTTGAGGTACGCATCGCGCCCGGCACGCCCGAGGTTCGCGCCGACTGGGACCGGCTCGGCCAGGTGATCGACAACCTCCTTGCCAACGCCGATCACTTCGCCCCGCCCGGCACGGCGATCACGGTCGCCGCGGAGCCCAACAGCGGTGACGCGGTCGTGCGCATCGTCGACGAGGGCCCGGGCGTGGCACCCGAGCTCCGCGAGCGGATCTTCGAGCGCTTCGTTCGCGGTACCGGCGGCACCGGGCTGGGCCTGCCGATCGTGCGCGGGTTGGTCACCGCCCAGGGCGGCAAGGTCTGGCTGGAGGAGTCGGCTCCCGGAGAGGGCGGCCGGTTCGCGTTCTCGCTTCCCAGCGCATGATCGAGTCGGCGCGCATCCTGCTCGCTGAGGACGACCGGGCGCTGCGCCAGTCGATCGCCGCAGTGCTTCGTGACAGCGGCTTTGCGGTGGACGCCGTTCCCGACGGCATCCAGGCGGCACAGCGGCTGCGTGAGGAGCCCTACGACGTGGTCCTCCTCGACATCGGGCTGCCGTTCGTCGACGGCTGGCAGATTCTCCAAGAGGTCGAGGGGCGCCGGCAGCCCTCGGTGATCGTCATCTCGGCGCGGGGCGATGAACGCGACAAGGTCCGCGCGCTCGACCTCGGCGCCGATGACTACCTCACCAAGCCCTTCGGCGCCGACGAGCTGCTCGCCCGGCTGCGAGCCGTGCTGCGACGGGTGCGCAGCCCCGCCAACGCGGGCGTGGTCCGTTGCGCAGCGGTGGTCGTCGACCTCAGCAGCCGGTCGGTCACGCGCGAGGGCGATGAGGTTCGCCTGTCGCCGACGGAGTGGGTGCTGCTTGCCGAGCTGGCCGCCCACCCAGGGGTGACGCACGATCACCGCACCCTCCTGGCGCGGGTCTGGGGACCGGCCTATGTCGGCGATCGCAACTATCTGCGCACCTTCGTCCAGCGTCTGCGGCGCAAGCTGGAGACGGATCCGGCCAACCCTGTCATCATCGTGACCGTCGGCCACCAGGGGTACCGGTTCGGCCCGGCCCCGCTGGCCAGGGATCGTTGATCGTTCGTTGACGCCGGCGGCGCGATGCTCGGGCGGTGACGAACGGCGACCGCTTCGACCCGGCGAGGCTCTTCGGCTGCGCGGTGGTCAGCGACTCCGGCCGGCGCCTCGGCCGCGTGATCGCGCTCATCCACCGCGCCGACGGATGCGACGTTCTCGTCGAGCGCCGCCACTGGCTGCGGCACACCGCGCTGCGGCTCGATCTCGACGACCTCGCGCAGATCGACCGCTCCACGTATCGCCACCGCCCAGCGCTGCACCGCTCGGCCGGCGGCCCCGGCGACGACCGGGTGGCGTGACCAACGACGCTCCGCCGCTGCCCCCGGTGGTCCTGCCCGACGAGGAGGTTGCGGCTCTGCACGCCGCTGGGGAGTCGTGGGAGACGCTGCCGCGGGCCTCGGCCGACTCCGCCCTGTGGCCGATCTCCCCCGACCTGGTCAGCGTCGAGCACCGCGGCGCCCTCCCCGACGCCCGATACGTGCGCGTCGTCCGGGCGCGGCGCGGCGGCTTCGATCATGTCGCGCCGGGGCTGCTCCAGGCCACCACCCGCACCGCACTCCCCAGCGGGGCGGCGGCCCGCGTTCGTGGCCGCGTGCGCAACGCTCTGATCGGGTCGCCGCTGAGCACCGATCAGCGTGTGCACGAGCGGCTCACCAAGGTCAAGGCGCTCGCGGTGCTCTCCTCGGACGCACTCTCGTCGGTGGCCTATGCCAGCGAGCAGATCCTCATCGTGCTAGTCCTTGCCGGTGCGGCTGCGCTGGGCGCGTCCCTGGCGATCATGGCCGCGATCGTCGTGCTGCTCGTCTTCGTGGTGCTCAGCTACCGGCAGACGATCAAGGCGTACCCCAAGGGCGGCGGCTCGTACATCGTCGCCAAGGACAACCTCGGGCCGTTGTCCGGCCTGGTCGCCGCCGCCGCGCTGATGACCGACTACGTGCTGACGGTGGCGGTCTCGGTGGCCAGCGGCGTCGACCAGATCCAGAGCGCGATCCCGTCCATCGTCAACCAACGCGTCACCATCTCAGTGGTGCTGATCGCCCTGATCATGGTCGGCAACCTCCGTGGCATCCGCGAGTCCGGGTCCATCTTCGCCGCGCCGACCTACCTGTTCATCGGTGCGATGCTCGCCATGATCATCACCCTGGTCGTCCGCGGCGCCACCGGCTCGATGCTGCCTGCGACCGAGACCGCGGCCATCCACGGCACCGAGAGCATCACCATCTTCCTGGTCCTCCGCGCCTTCGCGTCGGGCTGCACCGCGCTCACCGGGATCGAGGCGATCAGCGACGGCGTCCCCGCCTTCAAGCCACCCGAATGGCGCAACGCCCGCATCACGCTGACCGTCATGGGGCTGATCCTGGCCACCATGTTCATCGGGATCACAGTGGCGACGCAGCAGCTCGGACTCGGTCCCTTCGACCCCTCACACCCCAGCTGCGCCACCGTGGCCGCGGGCAACGAGTGCTCCTACCAGAGCGTCATCGCCCAGCTCGCGGTGCACGCGTTTGGCAGCGCCTCGGTGATGTTCGTGGTGGTGGCTGTGGCGACGACCCTGATCCTCATCCTCGCCGCCAACACGTCGTTCTCCGACTTCCCGCGCCTTCTCTTCTTCCTGGCGCGCGACGACTACGCACCGCACCAGTTCGGACGCCTCGGCGATCGCCTCGCCTACAGCAACGGCATCCTCGCCCTGGGCATGCTCGCCATCCTGCTGGAGGTGATCTTCGGCGCCAGGGTCGACGCCCTGATCCCGCTGTACGCAGTCGGCGTCTTTCTCGCATTCACCATGTCGCAGGCCGGCATGGTGGTGCGCTGGCTGCGCCGGCGCGAAGCTGGATGGCGCCGTGGTCTGCCGCTGAACTTCATCGGCATGTGCCTCACCGGCGCGGTCTTCCTCGTGTTCGGTGCGTCCAAGCTGCTCGAGGGCGCGTGGGTTGTGCTGTTCATCATCCCCACCCTGGTGATGGTGTTCCGGTCGATCCACCGCCACTACGGTGACGTCGCGGTGCAGGTGGAGGCGGACACCTCAGCACGGCCCATCGCTGTCCACGCGACCTTCATCGTGCCGATCACCGACCTCAACGGCATCGCCTTCGAGTCCCTGGCGATGGCGCGCTCGTTCTCGCCGACGGTCATCGCCGTCCACGTCTGCGACGACCCCGAGCACATCGCCCAGCTCCGCGCCAAGTGGGATGCCTGGGGCAACCACGTGCCCCTGACGATCATCGACACACCCTACCGTTCCTACATCCGCCCGCTGCTCGCGTACCTCGACGCCATCGACCGCCAGCGGCCCGACGACACGCTGGTGGTGGTCGTGCCGGAGATCGTGCTCGACCGCTGGTGGCACAACCTCTTGCACAACCAGACCGCCCTGCGCCTCAAGGCGGCGCTGTTGTTCCGCCGCCGCACCGTGGTGATGAACGTGCCGTACCATATCGAGCCGCGACCCTCGCGGCGCGAGGACAGGGACGCGATCTAGCTCAGCACTGGCGGGTGCCGATCACCGACGGGCCGGACACCTGGTTGGCCGAGACGAGGTGGTTGCCGAACGGGCTCGGGTTGCTGGGATCGCCGTAGATGGTGCCGGCGTTGTCATCCGCGTATCCGATGTGCGCACACCCGGTGGTCGGGTCGATCGTCTCCTGGTCGAAGTCGAGTAGGTGGCGCGGGTCCGGCATGCCGTTGGCGCCGGGGACGCACGCGATCCCCAGGTTGCAGATGTCGCCCCAGTGCATCGGCGTGGTGGTGGCCTGCACCCGCGTCCACGCTGCACGTGCAGGAGCGTTGCCGAGGTTCAGCGACTGCGAGGTCATCAGGTTCCAGTGGCATCGGGGCGGGTAGTTGGGGTTGCTGCCCGAAGGTCCGCCACAGCCCAGGGGCATGAACTTGCCGAGGGCATCGGTCGGATCGATCTCGTCGGTGTGGAGGTACGAGACGTCCACCTTGCCCGGGTCGCCCGCCGCGATGGTGGGAAACACGTCCGTGCCCGTCTCGGTCGCAGGGTTGGCCCGGTACGCAACCGCCGCGCTGCCGGGCGGGTCGGGGAGCTTGCCGCCGCCGCCGTCCCAGGTGCTGCCGCCATCGCGCGACCAGACGACGTACATGTTGTAGCCGCACGTCTTGTCGGCCTGCACGGTCCCTGCCGCCGACTCCGCCGCGCAGATCGCAGGGTCCTGGTTGGGCGCCTGCGAGTCGAAGCCGATGTAGGGATTCCCCAGCCTGTCCAGGGTGAAGGCGACGAACGGCGTCGACATGTCGTGGCCGATCCCCGAGTCGAAGGCCATGTGCGGGCTCCAGGTCACCCCGCCATCGTCAGAGTACGCCACCCACGCGGTGTGGAACGACTGCACCATGGTGATGTTGCACCCGGTGGCGTCCTGCGCCAGGTCCGATGCGATCCAGGCCACGAAGATCCGTCCGCCGTGGGGCTTTCCCGGCGGCACGATGCCCACCCCGGCCGGCACGGTGTTGCAGAAGGTGTAGCCCTCGGCGGTCACCGTCCCGTTCGGGTTGTTGGTGACACCGTTGGACAGAACTTCACGCGCTGTGCCGAACGTGGCCCCTCCATCGGTGGAGATGTTCACCCAGATGTGGCTCGGCCCGTAGAAATCGTGGTACATGAGCACGACCTCGGCGTGGGCGGTGTTGGTGGACGGAGGCACGCCCGTGATCGACGAGGCCACCCACTGCCGGTCGACGCCGAAGGGGTTGCAGCTGGTGGAGCACGAGCCGCCGGTGGTGGCGTTGTTGCCGTACTTCCACGAGCAGCCGGTTGTGCAGGTGCTGATCGTCGGTGCGGTCGACTTCCAGACGTCGGCCTGAAGGGGTGCGCTGCCCACCGTCGTGCTGGCGAGGTTGCACCAGTAGAGCGAGTTGGCCTGGTCGGTGTTGAGGCAGTCGTCGCCGCTGTTGTTGTCAGGCGACTGGATGTTGGCCCAGGTGGCGCCGCCATTGGTCGACCGGTAGGTCTGCGGACCGCTCGGGGTGGTGTCGTAGAGAACCCCACGGCTGTCTGAGGTGATCGACGGCTCGCCACCGAAGGCACCGACCGTCGAGAGCGTGAATGCCGGAGGCCTGGTCACCCGGGCAGCGGCCGGTGAGCTGAGCATTCCCCCAGCGAGAGCGCCGACGGCAGCCAGGGCGAGCAAGCCCCTGCGGGCACGACTGTTGACCATGATCCCTTCCCTTCCTGTGATCCGGGCCGCTCCCGGCACAAATCCCACCAGCGACTCTATCAACACCGTCCCTCACAGGTCTGGCGCGTTGGAGATGTTTGCTGGGATCAGATATCCTTCCTGGCCGGGGCGGTCGGGTGGGGGAAAGGCAGTGGCGCAGAGGGATCGAGCGGCGGCCGTGCTGTCATTGGGCGTGCTTGCTGCCGCCCTGCTCGCCGGCAGGGCTCCGCTCGCGATGGCGACGGATCTCCCGGCGGGAATCGCTCAGACCGTCAGCGCCTGCTTTGGCACCGGCAAGCAGATCGTCGAGATGATGAGTCCTTCATCGATCACCGCTGATGGCGCCTCGACGTCGACGGCCACGGCGACCGTGACCGAGACAGGCGGGATGCCGTGCGCCGGCCAGCAGGTGACCTTCAGCAGCACAGACCCCAGCCAGGGCGTCGGCGCCACCGTCGACCACGGGGACGGCACCTACACCGCCGCGGTCACCTCATCGAAAACCGCGGATCAGGCCACCATCACCGCCCGGCTCACCGTGCTGGACCGCGACCCGCCGCCCGCCACCGTGTTTGTGACCGCCACCGCCGCGCTGACCCAGAGCGCAGGTCCGGCCACCAACATCGCGTTGCTGTTGTCGGCCACCAACGTGCCGGCCGACGGCACCTCGACGCTGACGGGAACGGCCCTGCTCACCGACGCCAATGGCAACGCGGTGCTGAGTCACATGATCACCTTCTCCACCACCGATGTGGGCGATCGGTTCAGTGCGGTGGACGGGCATGGCGATGGCACCTACACGGTCACCATCACGTCATCGACAACGCCGAGCGCTGCCATGATATCCGCCATCGACGCCTCGGCAGGCCCGAACCTCACCGCTCGCGCGCCACTGACGGAGTCCGCCGTCAGCGTCACAGTCCCGGCCGCCGGTTCCGCGAGGGCACCGCCCGGTGACCCCTAGCGCGCATCCACCGCGACGCGTACGCCGAGCGCAATCAGCACCGCCCCGGTGGCCGCCTGCATGGCGCGACGAACCCGCGGACGCAGCAGCACCTCCCCCGCCCAGCTCACCACGACGCAGTACAGCGACAGCCAGGCCAGCGTGAGCACAGCGAAGATCAGGCCGAAGCTGGCAAGTGGGATGAAGGTCGCATGCGCGGTCCCCACCACCTGGGGCAGCACGCCGGTGAAGTACGCCGCCATCTTGGGATTGGCGAGGTTGCTGATCACTCCTTGACGGAATGCCAACCGTGACGAGGTCGACGATGTGACGGCTGTGCCGGCGTCGCTGTCCAGCGTGTGGCCAGGTCGCATCACCTTCCACAGCGCCGTCGCCCCGAGGAGGGCGAGATATGCGGCTCCGGCGAACTTGACCGCCAGAAAGGCCGGCCGCGACGCGGTCAGCAGCGCCGCGAGCCCCGCACTCGTCGCCAGCGCCCATGCCGCCTGTCCCGTCGACACACCGAGCGCGGTGAACATTCCAGCGCGACGGTCGCCGAACAACACGTTGCGGATTGTCAGGGCGGTGTCGGGCCCCGGGGTCATGATCACCAGCGCGGACACCACCAAGAAGGGCAGCACGGTTGTCAGGCCCATTCAGTCACCGCAAGCAAGGATCTCGGTCAACATGCCACCTGATGGATGATGACACCGGCGCCGATCGGGCGGGACAGGTCGCCCCGGCGCACACCTTCCGGCCCACACCCAGCAGCTGGTTCACGGTCTTCGCCGAGCGACGCGACGACGAGTCGATGCATCCGACGTGCCTGCTCATTCCCTCGATGGACGTCGGTGACCTGCTCATCGACCACGCCGGCGAGCGGTCCTTCACCTGGGATCCCGACAGCACGCGACGCGACGCCTCGGTGGCGCCGTACCATACCGGCGGCCGACCTCGCGGGTCGTCTTGCAACTTTTCCGGAGTGGGCGCGGCCTTCTGACCGATGACCCGTAGACTGCCACGAACGTGGCTGAACCCGACGCCCCCCTCCCCCACGATGGTCCACTCGCTGCGCTGCGCGAGCGGCTGTCCGAGCTCGACCGCAAGATCGTCGAGCTGATCGCCGAGCGCTTCGCGGTGGTCGGCGAGGTTGGCAGGGACAAAGCGAGCACGGACACCGTGATCCGCGACCCGCAGCGCGAGCGCCAGGTGCTCGACGCCGTCGAGCAGGTGGCGCGGTCCGCGGGCGCGCCGGTCAACCTGGTGCGCCGTATCTACCGCGAGGTGCTCGGCGAGTCGGTGAGCCGCCAGGTGTCGAGCCGCGCCGATCCGGCGGAGCGGCAGCGGGTGCGCGTCGCCGTGCAGGGCGCTGAGCACACCTTCAGCTTCCTCGCCGCGCAGAAGTTCGTCGCCGCCACCGACCGTGAGGCCGACCTGGTCGCGTCCCGCACCCACCAGGCGGCCATCGATGCCCTCAACCAGGGAACCGTCGACCTGGCGGTCCTGCCCATTGAGAACACCATCGCCGGCAGCATCAACGAGGTCTACGACCTGCTCCGCGAGAACGAGGTGGCGATCGTCGGCGAGGAGACGTGGAACGTCGACCACTGCCTCGCAGGCGTCGCCGGGGTGCCGCTCGCCGCGGTGCGACGCGTGCTCTCCGACCTCGATGGGCTCGACCAGTGCTCGGCGTTCATCCAGGGCCTGTCGCGAGCCACGCCGGTGCTGCACGTCGACGCCGGCGACGCGATGCGGACCGTCGCGCAGGATGGCGATCCGACCCAGGTGGCGGTCGGCGCGCCCGAAGCGGCCACCGCCCATGGCCTGACCGTGCTGCGCCGCGGCATCGCCAACCACGCCGAGAACTTCACGCGCTTCGTGGTGCTGGCGCGGCACCCTGTGGCGGTGGACCTGGCCGCACCGTGCAAGACCAGCCTGGTCTTCGTCACCAGGCACGAGCAGGGCGCGCTGATGCGCTCGCTCGACATCCTCGGCAGCAGCGGCCACTCGATGACCAAGCTGGAGTCCCGTCCGCGTCCCGGTCGCCCCTGGGAGTACATGTTCTTCCTCGACTTCGAGGGCAACGTCGCCGACCCGCGCACTGCCAGCGCGCTCGACGACCTGCGCTCGACCTCCCTGCACCTCAAGGTGCTCGGCAGCTACCCGGCGAAGGCGATCCGCACCGAGTTCCAGCCGGGTGACGCCACCCCGCTGTTGGACGCGCCATCGGGCGTCGACCTGCTCGAGGCGGTGGGGAGGGGAACCACGCCACCGCGTGCGTCGAGCAACTACAAGCTCGCCGGGCGCGCCGCGCGCACCGAGGACACGCTCGTCCCCGTCGGTGGGCTGCTGGTTGGCGGCGATGGCTTCGTGGTCATGGCGGGACCCTGCTCAGTCGAGTCCGCCGAGCAGATCACCGCCACCGCACGCGCCGTCAGGGAGGCGGGCGCGCAGATCCTCCGCGGCGGCGTGTTCAAGCCGCGCACCTCGCCGTACGCCTTCCAGGGGCTGGGCTGGGAGGGACTCGAGCTGCTCGCCGCTGCGGGCCGTGCGGGCGGCATGCCGATCATCAGTGAGGTGATGGCGGTCGACCAGGTGCGTCGCATGGCGGAGCTCGTCGACATCCTCCAGGTGGGCACCCGGAACATGCAGAACTTCGACCTGCTGCGCGAGCTCGGCAAGGTGGACCGGCCCATCCTGCTCAAGCGAGGCCTGTCGAGCACCATCGAGGAGTGGCTGGGCGCCGCGGAGTACATCCTCTCTGTGGGCAACCAGCAGGTGATGCTGTGCGAGCGCGGCATCCGTACCTTCGAGACGAGCACGCGCAACACGCTCGACCTTTCGGCGATCCCCGTGCTGCGCGAGCGGACGCACCTACCGGTGATCGTCGACCCCAGCCACGGCACCGGTCACCGGGCCTACGTGGCGCCGATGGCGCGCGCGGCGCGGGCGGCGGGCGCGCACGGGCTGCTCATCGAGGTCCATCCCGAGCCCGCCGCAGCCCTCTCGGATGCCGCCCAGAGCATGTCGTTCGCCGAGTTCCACGCGCTGATGCGCAGCCTGGAAGGATTCGCCTCACGGTCCGGGACGCTGCACCCATAGGAAGCTGGTGAGGTTGTTGTCGAGGTCCTGCAGCTGGTCCTCGATGACCGTCAGCCCATGGATGTCGGCGAGCACCCTGCTGCCCATGGTGGCGATGTTGCGCGGCAGCGCACCCTCGCCAAGCAGCTCCGCCACCTTGGCGTGGTCGATGAGATCGCCCTCGCCGCTGGTCTGGCGCAGCGACGGGTAGCGCGCCCGCAGTGCCTTCTGGCACTGGCCGAGCACCTGCGGGTGGGTCATGACCGTGTCGATGGCGTCGATATCGCCGCCGGCGGCCATCATCAGGCAGTGCGCGATGGCGATGGCGAACTCCTCCACGATGTCGAAGCGGTACCGAGCCATCGCCGTCACCGACTCGCCGACCATCCCGCCGACGGAGTTGTGGATGGCGAACTGGCCTCGGTCGACCGAGCCCTCGTGCAGCGCGCGCAGCACTCCGTCAGTGGTGTGCAGGTAGACCAGCTCGTACCGGACATCCGGAGTGCGGCTCATGTAGTGCCGCGCCGCCTCCTCGTTGAAGCTGCCCTGTCCTCCCTGGATGCCGACGACGAGGCGATTGGTGACCAGCCGGTTGGGCAGCAGTTGATCGACGACGCTGTCCTGCGCCTCCGACAGGCGCAGGCGCATCGCGCCCGTGTACGGGTTGCGCGTCTGCAGGTCGACGAAGAGCTGCTCGGTGTCGTTGGTCACCTGGGCGGTGATCTCGTGCAGCGTCTTGGTGCCCAGGGTGTCGATCGGTGTGGGCACGAAGCCGAATCGCTGCAGCGTCCGCCCCACGAAGTGAGTGACGCCCTGGCTGGACGCGGCGAGGCGGTCGTGCTCATCGGCTGCCATGACGACGACCTTCAATCCCTTGCGCGCGAAGTGATCGGCCCAGCCCGCGAAGGCGTCGTCGGGCATCCGGTAGCTGTCGAGCACGATGGTCTGACCCGCCAGGCCCTCGACGGCCACGCTGTCGGGCCCGAACATGGGGTGGGTGAGCATCGCCGCGTACCCCTGCGGCAGGTGCCGGTCGAACACCGTCCGGGGATGCACCTTCACCGAGAGCACGTCGACGAGCGTGCGCGGGCCCGTCATCTCGTCGAAGAGGGGTCGGTGCGCCTGCAGCGTCGCCTCAAATGCGGAGATGGGCACGCAGTAGAAGACGACGTCGGCCTCCAGCGCGGCGCGCAGCGGCCCCGACGCGAATCCGTCCGCGGCCGCCTCTTCGGCACGCTGGTCATCCGTGTCGTGGACGCGGACGGTCCAATCCTCGGCGAGCATCGCCGCCCACAGGCGTCCGAATCGGCCATAGCCGATGACAGCGACGGTCGACGGGGGGAACCCGGCGATCAGACCGCCGCCGCCTCGCGGTCATCGAGGAACGTCCACCAGGCCGTCGCCGCCGTGCGGGTCGCGTCGACGACTGTCCCCTCGGTTGCCGGTAGGGTCTCGAGAGCGCCGATGGCCCAACTGGCATGGTCCCGGTCCATGGTGGCGTGCACGTCCCAGAACTGTGTGGCGCGATCGTCAAGGCCATAGTGATCACGCAACCCCTGCGCCTTCGACGCCGCGATGTCCGGCGCCTGCATCTCATACGCGACGAGCGCGGCGAGCCCTTCAGCGCCACTGGCTTCGATCAGCCGCCGGTACGTGTCGAGCAGGGCCT
Source organism: Candidatus Dormiibacter sp. (assembly GCA_025450495.1). The sequence goes on from JANWHI010000060.1 coordinate 11,155, forward strand.
GCGTGGCCGCGGTCGGCGCCGCCTCGGATGCAGCCCCGACAGCCTGCGCAAATCTCTCGAAGAGCGCCACGTGTGGCTCGGGGTTGGACTCCTCGTCGGCGAGGTTGCGGCGTACCAGGTCGGCCGCGGGACCGTCGTCGATCTTCGTCAGCAGATCACGGAGCGTGGTGGGCAACGAGGCCTCGAAGTGCCTGTACTGGGCCGCGTAGTCGGCGAGCTCGCCGGCCTGCAGCGCTCCGGCCTCCCAGCGCCGATAGAACGGGTGATCGAGGAGTCGGAGACCAGCGATGGCGTGCGTGAGGTCGGTGGCCAGGTCGTGGGGCATCACAGCGTTCTCCAGGCGGCGGGGCTGTTGGCGCAGCGCCAAGCATATCGGGCGACCCTGCGCCCAGTCCGACTGGTCCTGACCCGCGCTATGTGCGCTCTGCCGCAGCCGTCACCCGGACAGGGGTACCTTGGGACTCCGCGGGGCGCATCGCGCACACAGCCGCACCCACCAGCGAGATCGCTGCCAGGATCCAGAGCGCCACGTGCATGTTGCTGATGAACGGATTCAGCTGCTGGACAGACAATCCGCTGGTGACGCCGGAGAAGATGGCGAAGAGCACCGGCGTGGGCACCGCCGCGGTGATCACCGCCAGGACGAACGCGATGGAGATCACCGCGCCGGAGTTGGTGATCAGGGTGCGAGCACCTGCGGCGACGCCACGGCGCTGTGGCGACACCGCACCCATCATTGCCGCGGTGTTTGGTGAGTTGAACATGCCCGACCCCACCCCCACCGCGAGCAGCCAGAGCGCTGCCTGCCAGTAGGGCGAGGCGACAACCAAGGTGGTCATCAGGCCGAGCGCTCCTGCGGTGACCAGCATGCCCGCTGTGGCAAGGCCCCGGGAGCCGTGGCGGTCGGCCAGGACACCGGCGATCGGTGACGCGATCAGCATGCCAAGGGCGAGCGGAATCAGCTTGAGGCCGGCGACGATCGCACTGTCCCCCTGCGGACCCTGGAAGTAGAAGACGAACACGAACATCAGCGCAAAACGCGACAGGCCATTCAGGAAGGCGGCGCCACACGCCGCCGAGAACAGCCGGCTCGCAAACATGTTGAGGTCGAGCATTGGAGCTCGCTGGTGGGCTTCGATCCAGACAAACAGCGGCAGCAGCACCGCGCCCGCGGCGAAGCCGGCGATCACCGTGGCGTCGGCCCAGCCCGAGAGCCCGCCGCGCGAGATGGCGAACACGAAACCGGTGAGGCCAACCAGGAAGGTCACCGAGCCGAGCAGATCGAGCCCGCGTTCGGTGTCCCGGCGTCCCATCTCGTGCAGGACGAGCGCAGCCCACAGAGCGCCGGCGATGCTGAGCGGTACGTTGAACCAGAAGACCCACTGCCAGGAGATCGCCACCAGGGCCCCACCGAGGACGGGGCCCAGCACCAGCCCCACCGCGGCGATCATCGTGTTGCTCCCCATGGCAACGCCAAGCTGACGGCTGGGGAAGGCGTCCGTGACGATCGCCGGCGCGTTGGCAAACAGCAGCGCGCCGCCAACTCCCTGGACCAGACGCCAGAGGATCAGCTCGGTCGCCGACCCCGCGAAGCCGGCGCCGAGGGACGCGACACCGAAGAGAAGGAAGCCGCCGATGTACGCGCGCTTGCGGCCGAAGAGATCGGACAACCGCCCCGCGCTGAGCACAAGAACGGTCGACGCGATCATGTACGAGAGGATCACCCATACCAGCTGGAGAAGGGTTGTGTGGAGGCTGCGCTCAAGCGCCGGGAGGGCAATGATCAGCGTGCCCGAGTTGATGGTGGCGATCAGCATCCCGAGGCTCGTGCAGGAAAGTGCCCACCACTTGTAGTTGTCATCATCGGCGTGAACGCCGATGCGCCTGCGTCCGCGTCTGGGCTGACGAGCTTCGTCGCCGGCCTCACGACTGAGCCGAGTGCTGACGGTCACCTCCGTCCCCGGCCTGCGACGCGCCACGTCAGGTTCACCACGTCCAGTATATACTTTCCTTGTGCCAAGTAAACTGGGATCGCGAACCTCCGTGGACGGCGAGGCCGCGGCTCGCCTGCGCTTGGCGGTGGCGCGCTTGAGCCGCAGGTTGCGACGTCCAGGACTCGGCGAGCTGAGCCAGTCACAACTCTCCGCGCTCGCCACCGTCGCGCGGTGCATGCCAGTGCGCTTGGGAGACCTCGCCACGCGAGAGGGCGTCTCCGCATCAACCCTGTCGCGCCTGGTCGACAGCCTGGTGGAGCGCAACATGGTGATCCGCGTGCGCGACGCGGACGACGCGCGCTCATCTCAGGTCTCCGCGACTCCAGACGGGATGGCCTTCCTCGAGGACCTGCGTCGCAATGGCACCACGCTCATCTATGGCGCGCTCCGGTCGCTCCGGGACACTGACCGAGCGGCGGTGCTGGCAGCGCTACCCGCGCTGGAGAAGCTGGCCGACCGCGTCGAGGGGACCGGCGCAGCTTAGCCATGGTTCGAGCTTCCGTCGGCATCGAAGACGTCGTCCTCCACCATTCGCCCGAAGAGCCGCGCCAGCGCGATGCCAGAGGCAGGCCGGAGGTGTAACGATCTGTCTCGAAGGGCATTGATGATCACCCGCTCGACCCGCGGCCCACGACCGCACCCGCAAAGAGCAGCGCCACCACCGAGAGCACGGCGAGCAGGATGAACGGCGTCGCGAAGCTGCCGGTGGTGCTGCGCAGCAGGCTCACCGCCAACGGCCCCGCGGCCGCGAGCAGATATCCGTAGAAGAGCATCGTGGCGGTCAACGAGCGCGCGGCGTCGACGCTCGAGGTCATCGCCAGCGGCACGGTCAGGGTCAGCGGGAAGATGCCACCGACCCCGAAGCC
>JANWHI010000061.1 GCA_025450495.1 Candidatus Dormiibacter sp.
GCGAGGATGGCGAGGTTGAGCGCTACCACGGTCAGCCGGACATCACCGAGAAGTCGCGCAGGCAGGCTGAGGAGCACGACCATCGGCCCGTAATTCAGCGAGCCGGAGCCGAAGATGGGGTGGCCCGTCGGGCTGTCGAGGACGATGGGGAACACCGGGCCATACGGGTTGTGGCCGTGGAGGAGAGCCTGCGTGGCCCCCTGCACTGCGGTGAAGACGTCGAAGGTCGAACTTCCCCACGCCCAGGCGTGGGCGACCCCGACCGCGGTGACCAGGCCCCCGCACACCACCAGCAGCCATCCGAGTCGCGGCGAGCGCAGCAGCGGGACGATGGCGAGCACCAGGCCGATCGCGTAGACCAGCTGCAGCGGCAACAGGAAGGCAGGCTGGATCACCGCCTGCGCGGCGATGGCCAGGGTGCAGACGATCGCTCCCGGCAGGGATTCGGGACGCCTCATCGCCAGCAAGCACAGCCCACCGGCCAGCGCGATCAGCGCGAAGCCGAACACGAAGTCGGCGGCGACGGGCGCGACCACCGGGTTGCCTGCCCCGAGGCGGGCCCAGAGGTTGCCCGCCCCAAGGGCGCAGAACCCCAGCACGGCCAGGTCGGCGCGGTTCAGGGCCCGGAGCCGGTTGACCGGCGCCAGCCAGGAGGCCGTCGAGTCCACGGGCCGATCATCGGGCCCAAGCGTGACCAGCGCGCGCACGGCGGTGTCGCAACTCCGCCTCGCCGCCGTCGTAGGTGGTGTTCTCTGAGGCGTCTGCGAGAATGATCGGCCACGGGACACAACAGGAGATCGCAGTGGTCACAGAGAACGGGCCGACCCACACAGCGGCAAGCAATGGCCACCAAACGGGCGGCCTGCGCGTCAAGCGGGGTCTGGCCGAGATGCTCAAGGGCGGGGTGATCATGGACGTGGTCACCGTGGAGCAGGCCCGGGTCGCCGAGGAGGCTGGCGCCGTCGCGGTGATGGCCCTCGAGCGGGTGCCGGCCGACATCCGTCGTGACGGTGGCGTCGCCCGGATGAGCGCGGTCAGCCTGGTCACCGAGATCAAGCAGGCGGTGACCATCCCGGTCATGGCCAAGGCGCGCATCGGTCATTTCGTCGAGGCGCAGGTGCTCCAGGCGCTTGGCATCGACTACGTCGACGAGTCCGAGGTCCTCACCCCGGCCGACGAGGAGCATCACATCGACAAGTGGGACTTCACGATCCCGTTCGTCTGCGGGGCGCGCGATCTCGGTGAGGCGCTCCGGCGGGTCGGCGAGGGCGCGGCGATGATCCGCACCAAGGGCGAGGCGGGCACCGGCAACGTCGTCGAGGCGGTGCGCCACATGCGGGCCGTCCGCGGGGGCATCCGGCGGATCCAGGGACTGCGGCGCGACGAGCTGATGGCCGAGGCCAAGCGCCTCCAGGCACCGTACGAGTTGGTGGCGGAGATCGCCGAGACCGGCCGCCTGCCCGTGGTCAACTTCTCCGCCGGCGGCATCGCCACCCCGGCCGACGCCGCCCTGATGATGCAGCTCGGCGCTGAGGGCAACTTCGTGGGCAGCGGCATCTTCAAGAGCGAGGATCCGCTCCATTACGCCAAGGCGATCGTCGCCGCCACCACCTACTTCGACAAGCCCGAGGTCATCGCGGAGGTCAGCGCCGGTCTCGGCCCGGCGATGCGCGGCCTCGACGTCGCCGCCATGCCCCGCGAGGAGCTGCTCTCCACCCGTGGCTGGTAGGCCCCGACGAGGGCAGTGATCGAACGGCCGGCAGGGGTACACTGAGGCACGTGCTCATGACGATGTGCAGGCTCCGCGCTGAACGGTGCTGCCACGTCGGCTGGGAAAGCTGAACATCACCACCGTCGGAGTCCTCGCCCTCCAGGGCGACGTCCGCGAACACCTCGCCGCGTTCCGCCGCTGCGGGGTGCTGGCCCTGCCGGTCCGCCTCGCCGAGGAGTTGGACCTGGTGGACGCCCTGGCCATCCCTGGTGGTGAGTCCACCACCATGAGCAAGCTGCTTCGCGCCTTCGACCTCGAGCAGCCGCTGCGGCGACGACTCGACGCGGGCCTGCCAACCCTCACCACGTGTGCCGGCCTCATCTTGCTGAGCCGATCGATCCACGACGGCACCGACGATCAGCTCGCCACCGGAACACTCGATGTCAGCGTGCGCCGCAACGGCTATGGCAGCCAGGTGGATTCCTTTGAGGCCGATCTCACCGTGTCGGGGCTCGGCGACACCACTTTCCGTGGGGTCTTCATCCGCGCACCACGGATCACCGACGTCGGCAACGGTGTCGACGTGCTCGCCACCGTCGATGGTGAGCCGGTGGCCATCGGGCAGGGCCCACACATCGGGCTGACCTTCCATCCCGAGATGACCGGCGACGATCGCATCCACAGGTTGTTTGTGGAGCGCCTGCACACCACCAAGGTCGAAGACGCGGCGTGAACGTCCGCTCCGCATCCTTCCGCGACCTCGCCCGCGTCGAGCAGCTGTACCGGGACGCACTGGCCGCCGATGAGGGCGGACTCGGTCAGCATCCCGACAGCCCCGTCCCGCAGGCGACCCTGCTGCGCCTCTGGTACGCGCTCAGCAAGACACTCTCGTCGCTGGTGCCGCTGAGCGACACCGGCGGGGTGCTGTTCGTGGCGGTGAACGACGCCGAGGGCGTGGTCGGATTCATCCAGGCCCAGGGCACGTCGACCCGGCCATCGGTCTGGCAGATCGTCAACCTCTGCGTGGCGCCCGGCGGCGCCGGCCACTTCGCCCGCGAGCATCTCCTCGCCCACCTCTGCAACCGTGGCCTGGAACAGGGCGTGCATCGCTTCCACGTCCGCCTGCCACTGGATCATCCGCTGGTGGGCGTGTTCCTCGAGCAGGGATTCACGCAGTTCGCCACCGAGCAGATCCTCTTCCACGAGAGCCCGGACCAGATCCCGGCGGGTGACGCGCCACCCCTGGCGATCCGCCCCGCTCGTCGTGAGGACGCTGCCGCCATCCACCTGCTCTATCAGCGGGTGACGCCAAGTCACATCGCCGCTTTCGAGGCGACTTCGTTGAAGACGTGGCAGGCGTCGTTTGCCGACGGCAGTGTTGCCCGCATCGGTCGCGATGACGTCAGGCACTTCGTTGCCGAGCGCCCCGGCGTTGTCGGCTGGGCGGCGATCCGACCCGCCGGCTCCGGGCGTCCGAGCATCCTGTCGCTGATGTGCGAGGCACACGACCCCGCGATTCGCGAAGGCTTTCTGGACGCTGTTCTCGCCGAGCTGCCCTCCCAACCGGTGTCCTGCGTCCTACGGCATTACGACTCCGAGCTGATCCGCTCCCTGCAGCACCGTGGCTTCGCGGTGTATGGCACGCAGCTTCTGCTGGTCCGCGACCTTGGCATCAAGGTGCGGATCAGGGCGCTGACCAAGCAGAAGAAGCCCGTGCTCGCCCACGCCGGCATCGCCGGCTCCCACGTCTCCTCGCCGTCGCTGACAGTGTTGCGTCCACCAGAAAGGAGAGAGAGATAGTCGCCGAGATGATGCCCTACGGTTCGTCATGGCAGGAGGAGCTCAACCTCCTCTTCGAAGCGCTGCCGCCCCGCGTTGCCGGCGCCGCGCAACGGCTTGCACAGGATCGCGGCGACCTGCTCGAGATCGTCCTCGACCTCGGTCGCGAGCCCGAGGCGCGATTCACCGACGGTGAGGTGATCCTCGACGCCGTCCAGGTCACCCACCGCGACCTCGAATACGTCACTGAGCGAGTCGGTGACTTCGGGGACGACAACCGTGCCGGCATCGAACGAACCCTGCATCGCATCAGCGCCATTCGCAACCGTGCCGGGACCGTTGTGGGGCTGACCTGCCGAGTCGGCCGCGCGGTCACCGGGACCATTGACATCATCAAGGACATCGTCATCAACGGTCAGTCGATCCTCCTGCTCGGCCCTCCCGGGATCGGCAAGACGACCATGCTGCGTGAGTGCGCGCGCGTGCTCAGCGACGAGTGCGACAAGCGCGTGGTCATCGTCGACACGAGCAACGAGATCGGCGGTGACGGCGACATCCCCCACGCCGGGATCGGACGGTCGCGACGGATGCAGGTTCGCACCCCGGCTGAGCAGCATGCCGTGATGATCGAGGCGGTCGAGAACCACATGCCCCAGGTCATCGTCATCGACGAGATCGGCACCGAGCGCGAGGCCATCGCCGCACGGACGATCGCCGAACGTGGTGTCCAGCTGGTCGGCACCGCCCACGGGTCCCAGCTCGACAACCTGCTGGTCAACCCCACCCTCAACGACCTCCTCGGCGGCATCCAGACCGTGACGCTCGGGGACGAGGAGGCGCGCCGGCGCGGCACTCAGAAGAGCGTCCTCGAGCGCAAGGCGCCACCAACCTTCGACGTGCTCATCGAGATCCAGGAGCGCGACCGCGTTGTCGTGCACATGCCGCTCGACGAGACCGTCGATGAGGCGTTGCGAGGGCGCATGAAGCCGCCCCAGCTGCGCCTCCGCGGCGACGGCGGCGAGATTGTCAGCCGCATCGACACCAGCGTGCCGCCGCCTCCGGCATTCGAGCCAACCCCGTTCGCACCGGGCGGCACACGCCGGCGGCCGCGTGAGCGCCGCCGCCGCGGATTCGACGTCGAGGAGTACATGGCACAGCGCGAGCGGGGCGCGCGCGACGCCTCGTATGAGGGTGCACCGACCTCCCACGCCGGGTCGCGACCCATGCAACCCTTGTCGGTGTTCCCGTACGGCGTGTCACGCACCTACCTGGAGCAGTCCGTGCGTGAGCTGCGCGTCCCGGTGCGCATCCAGCACAACGTCGATGACGCCGACATGGTGATGACCCTGAAGAACTACTACCGGCGCAAGGACTCGCCGGTCCGTTCGGCCGAGGCGACGGGCATTCCCATCCAGGTGCTGCGCAGCAACACGGTGGCGCAGATCAAGGGCGCCCTGGCTCGCGTGTACGGGGTCGAGGAGGTCGACGCGACCGAGACCGCGCTCGAGGAGGCGCTCGAGGGCGTGGAACGCGCGCGGCAGACCACCGCCGATGTCGAGCTGGCTCCCCAGAACTCCTACGTACGCCGGCTCCAGCACCAGCTCGTGGAGCGTCATGACATGACCGCGCGCAGCACCGGCAACGAACCCAACCGACGTCTCGTCATACTCGGCGCCGAGGAGTAACAGGCTTGGCGACACGTCGTGGCTTCTTCATCTCGTTCGAGGGACTCGACGGGGCGGGGAAGAGCACCCAGGTGGCCGTGCTCGGCGCAGCATTGCGCGCCGACGGGTATGACGTCGTCACCGTGCGCCCCAACGACACCCCCCTTGGCGACCTGATCGGCGGAATGGTGCTGCAACACCAGGTCGCAGCCTCGCTGCATCCATGGTCGGAGGCGCTCCTCTTCAACGCGGGCCGCGTACAGCTGCTGGCCGAGGTGATCCGCCCCGCGCTCGACACCGGCACGGTGGTGATCGCGGACCGCTACGCTGATTCCACGCTGGCCTACCAGGGCGGAGGCCGCGGAGTGGGCAGGGAGGCATTGCTGCGTCTGCATCGCGACTGTTGCGACGACCTCTGGCCCGACCTCACCGTGTACCTCGACCTCGACTACGGCATCGCCGCGCACCGCCAGCACGCGCAACAACTCCCGCTCGACCGCATCGAGGGTGCCCCGAGCGAGTTCCATGCCCGAGTCCGGGCCACGTTCGACCAGCTCGCCGCCGAGCAGCCTGACCGGATCGTCCGCGTCGACGCGGGCCGGCCCGCGATGGCGGTGTCGCAGGACGTGATGCGTGTGGTCGAGAAGCGCCTCCAGGCCGCCCACGTGCCCCATCCGGCAACCGTCGCGTGAAGCTGATCCTTGCCGTGGTGCAGGCGCAGGATGTGGAGGCGTGCGCGGACGCGCTGACCGCGTCGGGGTTCGTGTGCACGCGCCTCGCCAGCCAGGGAGGATTCCTCGACAACAGCAACTGCACGCTGATGATCGGCGTCGACGATGTGCAGGTGGACGAGGTGTGCGCGATCCTCGCGCAGCGCGCCCAGCGACGCGTCCAGCTGGTCGATGCGACGCTGCCATTCCCGGGAGGACCGCTCGCTCCGGTGCTCACCCCGACGATGGACGTCGAGGTCGGGGGCGCCACCGTGTTCGTCCTGCCGCTGGACCGCTTCGAGAAGATCTAGCCACCACCTGCGAGCAACACATCCAGCTGCCCCAGGTCTCTGACTGGGTGTGACAAAACCAATTGCGGCGTTTGGCGTTAACTGGCCATGACCGCATCGCGCCGCGCACCCGGGCGGGTGCGGGTCGTCTCACTGACGCTCCCGCTTCTCTGCCTGCTCGTCGTCGCCTGTGGAGGTGCGACGACTGCGCCGGCTCAACCGCCTTCCCCGACCCCAACCGACGCCACCGCCATCACACCGTCGCCCACCGTGGCAGCGACCCCGGCGGTGACGCCGTCGCCAATTCCATCTCCGAGCCCAACGGCGTCGACCGTCGTGGTCCCGGCCTGCTCAGTCGAGGCCAGGCTGGCTGTGTGGTCCCTCCAGCGGTTGGCCTCCCAGTTGATCGTCGTCCCGGTCCAGTTGACCTCACTGAGCAGCGTCCAGCCCGAGATCGTGTCGGGTGCCGGCGGCATCCTCCTGTTCGGGGCCACCGCCCCGGCGGACCTCGCCGCACAGCTGACTCGCTTGGAATCGACATCGCCGGGCGGCATCGCGCCGTTGGTGATGTCCGACATCGAGGGCGGCTTCGTCGAGCGCGCCGCCAACCTGCTCGGGCCGATGCCGTCGGCGCGACAGCTTGCCCAGACGATGACGCCAGATCAGATCCGGGCGTATGCCGTCGCCGCGGGCCGGCGGATGCGCGCCGTCGGCATCACCATGGACCTCGCGCCGGTCATGGACCTGGACGCCGGCTACGGCCCCACCGCGAGCAATCCCGATGGCAGTCGCTCGTTCAGCGCCGATGCGGACATCGCGGCCGCCGACAGCAGCGCGTTTGCCGCCGGGTTGTCGGCGGCGGGCGTGGTCCCCGTCGGCAAGCATTTCCCGGGCCTCCATGGGGCCGGCGACAACACCGACCTCGGTCCGGCGCAGACGTGGTCGTGGAGCGTGCTGCAGCAACACGGTCTGGTGCCGTTCGTGACCGCGTTCGGCCGCGGGCTGCCGGCCGTGATGCTGAGCAACGCGTCCATTCCCGGCCTCAGCACACTGCCGTCGAGCATCTCGCCTCAGGTCGTCGCGGTGCTTCGGGCTCAGCTCGGCTTCAAAGGCCTCATCCTCACCGATTCGCTGACGGCGGGCGCGATCACGAAGATCGGCCTGGACCCGCCGGGCGCGATGGCATCGGCCATCATTGCCGGTGCGGACATGGTGTTGTACGACGACGCCCACGTGGACGTCGCGGCAACCGCGCGCGCTGCCGTCGCCGCCATCGAGGCAGCCGTCACGAGTGGAAGACTGCCGCGCGCGCAGCTCATGGCCTCGGTGAGCCGCGTGCTTGCGGTCAAGCATGTCGACCTGTGCGCCGGTTCCTAATCAGCGTCGTGGCTGCTAGCGACCCCGTGTCGCCGCGTCGACGCAGGTGACGGAGCCCGAGGAAGAATCAACAGTGACGGTGGCCCCGAAAGGCAGCGTCAGCATCGGATCCGTGTGGCCGCAGTCGACGTTGGCGACCACGGGGATGGCGGCGGCCGCAGTCCGTTCCACGATGACCTGCTCGAGGATGCTGACCTGGTCGGCGCTGTAGTTGGCCGGGCGACCCAAGACCAGGGCTTTGATGCGGTTGAAGACGCCGAGCGCCGCGAGATCGGTCAGATAGGCGTCGACGTGGGCCGGGGAGGGGGCTTCTTCGGATGTTTCCAGGAAGAGCACGGCACCATCGAGGTCCATCCAGTCGCGCTGGCCTTTGAGGTGCCAACAGATGGTCTCGAGGCAGCCACCGAACAGCCAGCCGTCGGCGCGGCCTTGGCGCAGCCAGTGCCAGCCGTCATTGCGATACATCGAACGCGTCCGCGGCGCGGTGCGATCCTCCGTCTCCCAATCGACGCGCTCGTCTGTCCATGCCGGTGCAGACGCGAACACCGGCGGCTCGGCGCCGAACCAGGCGGCGCGCAGGGCGCTGTCGGTGAATCGCAGCGGCGCCGGCCATTCGGCAAGCCCGGTGATCAATGACGGTCCGTAGAAGGTGCGCATGCCGGCGTTCCTGGCGATCGCCCAATGGAGCACGGTGATGTCGCTGAACCCCTGGAAGACCTTGGGGTTGGCCGCGATCACCTCCCAGTCGAGGTGAGGCAGCACCTGGTTGCTGTGGTTGCCGCCGATGCCGGCCAGGACAACCGTGATCGCCGGGTCGGCGAAAGCGGCGTTGATGTCCGATGCCCTTTCCTGCGGGCTCGCCGACGCCCAGCCGTCATGCCGTTGCGAGAACGGCATGAAGCGCACCTCGAGGCCGAGCTGCTCCAGGTACCGGCGCGCCCGCTCGGCACGGTGAGGGACGGCACCGACGGCTCCCCACGCAGGCGACACCACGCCGACGACGTCGCCTTTGTGCACGCGGGCGGGGATCGTCATCGGCCGGCCTGGTTGCGGTCGACAGCTCACCAGCCATCCCCGTGACAGCGCTCAGTCATTGGTCCGAACGACCACGTCGGACGCATCGACGACACGCTCCACGCGGGTGCCGACGAGGTGCACGCGCACCCCGGGAACGCCTGGTGAGCCCGGCTCCCAGCCGTCGCCAAACAGCCGTCGGGCGTCGCCCCAGGTGGTTGCGTTGCTCACCCTGCGCCCGTCGGTGAACGGCACCGGCCCTGGGCGGGTCGCGTAGCCGAAGCGCACCTCACCGCCGCTCGTCAGGAAAGCGGTGATCTCCGCGAGCGCACGTCCGTCGGGAATGGCCGTGGTGGCGAGGGCCTCGACGACGCTGGGCATCTCGCCACTCTTGGCCTGCTCGCGAACGGTCGCGCGCGCGGCGATGTGCGCGGCGCGCTGGCGACGGCGCCGCTCGGTGGCGATCTGCCCGGTGCGTGCTCGCAGCTCCTTCAGTTGAGCCTGGTACGGCGCCATCGCCGCCACCGTGGCCCGTTCGCCGGCATTGAGCGCGGTGAGCAGGTCGTCGAGGGCTGCATCGTCGAGCGACCCCAGCGAGTCCGGTTCGAACGCAGGCGGCAGGGCGGGGAGGGGCGGCAGGTCGGTCACCGCGTCGATGATGCAGCGGAGCGCCCGCGCTCCGTGCTCCTCGCGCTACGGTTGCCTGCTCACACAGGTCACCGTTGAGGAGGCACGCCGTGTCCACGGTTCTTCACGATGTCGTCAGGGTCGAGCGTGACGGCGCCATCGCGATCGTCACCATCGACCACCCGCCGGCCAATGCGATCAGCCGTGCCGTGGTCCTCGGCATCACCGAGGCGTTCAACAGTGCGCAAGCCGACCCCAGCTGCCGCGGCCTCGTGCTCACCGGTGGCGGCCCGAAGTTCTTCGCCGCCGGCGCCGACATCTCCGAGTTCGGCAGCCAGGGCGGCGACAACATCGCCCAGGGCCAGGGCCTGACCCTCGCCATGGAGCGGTCGCGGTTGCCCGTCGTCGCCGCCGTCAACGGGATCGCGTTCGGGGGCGGCTGCGAGCTGACGCTGGCCTGTGATGTGCGCATCGCATCGACGGCCGCACGATTCGGCCAGCCGGAGATCAAGCTGGGCATCATCCCCGGCTGGGGCGGAACTCAGCGCCTGCCGCGCCTGATCGGACGCACCGCTGCCATCGAGCTGCTGCTCACCGGCGACCCGATCGACGCGGCGCGCGCGCTCGAGCTCGGCCTTGTGTCGAGGGTGGTCGAGCCGGATGAGCTGCTCAGTGCTGCCGTCAGCGTGGCCCGCAAATTTGCGGCGCAGGCACCACTCGCGCTGGCTGCAACCAAGCGCGCCATCGCCGACGGCCTCGATCGCCCACTCAGCGAAGGCCTCGAAGCCGAACGCCGTGAGTTCGTCGGCCTGTTCGCCACCGAGGACGCCCGCGAGGGCATCACGGCGTTTCTCGAGAAGCGCCCTCCGTCGTGGACCGGCCGCTGACGTCGGGGTCAATGTCGCCATAATCGCTGTGCGATGCCGGCGGGCGCGCACGTGACCTCACGGCTGCGGTGTGGAGGGCCTCGGTGATCGCGATCGTCAGTCCCGTCTGCATGCTGCTCCTGGCGGGCGCAGCCGCCACTGCCACGGGGCTGCGCTGGCGCAAGTTGATGGCTGCGATGCTGCGCGCCGAGCAACCGGACCCGCGCTCCGACCACATCGGCGAGCGTGTCAGGGCGTTCGTCATCTACGTGCTCGGCCAGGCCCGGCTGCTGCGCTGGCCGTACGCGGGCGTTCTTCATGCGCTCATCTTCTGGGGATTTGTCGTCCTGCTCACCGCCATCGCCCAGGCGATCATCGAGGCGTTCTGGCAGGGGTTCCGCTTCAACGACGTCCCCGGCGCGCCGGTGATCGCCTTCCTGCAGGACATCTTCTGCGTTGCGGCGCTCACCGGCGTGGTGATGGCTCTGGTCAACAGGCTACTTGTCAATCCCACGCGTTTTCGGGCGAGCCACCGCGGCGACGCGGTCCTCATCCTCGGCTGGATCGGCACGCTGTTGATCTTCAGGGACCTCAACTACGCAAGCCTGATCGCGCAGGGTCGCCCGGCGTGGGCGATGGCGGCCGACCGTCCATTCGCCAGCGCGCTGGCGCAGCTGTTCACGCCGCTCGGCGCCGGCAGCGACGCGCTCACCTGGCTGCACGGCCTCTTCTTCTGGGGCCACCTCATCCTGGTCTTCAGCTTCCTCGTGTACCTCGGCTACAGCAAGCACCTGCACATCGTCACGGCGGCGCCCAATGTGTTCTTCAAGAGCACCAAACCCAAGGGCGCGCTCCCCGCTCTCGACATCGAGGCGGTGATGAACGCCGAGAACGAGGCCGACCAGCACTTCGGTCCGGTGACGCTGCAGCACTTCAGCTGGAAAGACATGCTCGACCTGTACACGTGCACGGAGTGCGGTCGCTGCCAGACTCATTGCCCGGCCTACAACACCGGCAAGTCGCTCTCACCGAAAACGCTGATCACCGACCTGCGCGACCACCTCTACGAAGACCTCGCCGGTGGTTACGCGGCGACCACGCACGATACGCACATCGTCCAGGGCGCCGATGCGGATGGCACGCCGATACCTGGCGCCGCGGTCATGTGGGCCACGGCCGACCACCATCCCGGCGCCCTGCACGACCTGCCCGGGCAGTTCCAGCCGTCCTGGCTCTCGCCCGATGACGTCGCGAGTGCGGCTGCCGCCAACGACGGTGCCCGGCCGCTGTTCGGCGGCACCATCTCCGACGACACGCTCTGGGCGTGCACGACATGCGGTGCCTGCATGGACCAGTGCCCGGTGTTCATCGAGCACGTTCCCAAGATCATGGAGATGCGCCGTCACCTGGTGCTCGACGAGTCGCGCATGCCCAAGCAGGCCGAGACGGCATTGCGTGGCATCGAGAACACCTTCAATCCGTACGGCCTGGCACATCAGACGCGGGCCGACTGGGCACGGGATCTCGGTGTGCCGTTCGCCGCCGATAAGCCCGACGCCGAGTACCTCTACTGGGTTGGCTGCGCTGCGTCGTTCGACGACCGCGCCAAGACCATCGCCACCGCGCTGGTCAAGATTCTCCAGGCGGGCAAGGTGGATTTCGCCATCCTTGGCACCGAGGAGAAGTGCAACGGCGACCCGGCGCGTCGCATTGGCAACGAGTACCTGTTCCAGGAGCGCGCCAAGGAGAACGTCGAGGTCCTGCGCAAATACCAGGTGCGCAAGATCATCGCGTCATGCCCGCACTGCTTCAACACCTTCGCCAATGAGTATTCGGCCTTTGGGGGTGACTATGAGGTCGTCCACCACACCCAGCTCATCGAGCGGCTTCTCAAGGAGGGTCGCATCACCCTGGACCAGTCCAAGCGGCAGGAGGAGACCATCACCTACCACGACTCGTGTTACCTCGGGCGATGGAATGACATCTTCGCTCCGCCGCGCGACATCCTCGAGCAGATCCCCGGCCTCAAGGTGGTCGAGATGGCCCGCAGTCGCAGCGAGGGGATGTGCTGCGGGGCGGGTGGTGGGCGCATGTGGATGGAGGAGGACCAACCCCGCGTCAATCACAGGCGGGTCGACCAGGCAGCGGCCACCGCCGCCACCAAGGTGGCCACCGCGTGCCCGTTCTGCCTGGCGATGTTCGACGAAGGCATCGCCAGCCGCCAGCTCGGCGAGCAGCTGGCGGTCGACGATGTCGCTGTGTACGTGGCGCGCTCGCTCGCCGGCGGGGTCACACGCTCTCGCACCCAGGGGGAAGATGCGACCGGTGGTGCTGCGCAGGCTTAGCCGCGCCGGCGCAGGCGGCGGGCGACTCCGGCGACCAGGCGGCTGTTCGGACGGCCTGCCTTGCGCTGGGCGGCCGTCAGGTACTCCTGCTCGCGGATCACCGCCATCTCGTACAACTGGGTGTTCATCACCATCTCTGGGTCCTCCTTCGTCACCGACCAATCTCGGTCACCGGTGATAGTGTACTTGTGGCGACGTTACCTGTCAAGTGCGTACGACGGTGACGGGTTTCCACGATTCCGAACGCATTCGCAGATGTGCGGCGCCTTGATCCACCATTGCGGCGAATCACCCCAACGGGGGATGACGGCGGAGTGGTCGCTGGCTACATTTCTGCCCATGAGCGCCCCGCCGGCCTGGTGACGACGCCCAGCCGGCGCGGCACGGTCCGCCGCCTGTGGCTGGCCGGCATCGCGGTGCGCCAGCTGCGCTCGCGCCCCACCCTGGCCGTCGCCCAGCTGCTCACCCTGGCGGCCGCGGCCACCCTGGTTGCCAGCGTCGTGCTCATCCAGCAGAGCGCCACCGACCAGGGGCTGCGGGCCAGCCTCGCGCCAACCACGCAGGCCGCCAACATGATCATCGAGCGGGATGGCCTCAACCAGGCACCGACGTACGACGCTTTCCAGCGCGCCACGGCCGCCCGGGTCCGCAGCGAGCTCGGCGACGCCGTCATCTCCGGCGCGCCGTACGCCAGGTCGCC
>JANWHI010000062.1 GCA_025450495.1 Candidatus Dormiibacter sp.
GGTGAGCCGGATCCCCAGTGTCAGGAAGGACATTGCCGCGCTGTAGAGGTTGAGGACATTGGCGGCGATGGCTCCGACGGCGATGGCGACGGTGGCGATGATGCCGAGAACCTCGGGCAGGGGCTTGACGAACTGGCTGGTGGGTACGTCGTTCGGACCCCACGAGGTGCCCGCCACCGTGGCCAGGCCGGCCCCGGCAATCTCGAGCACGGCGCAGGAGATGAAGAGGCCGAGGCCCGCCGCCATGGCCACACGGATCGGGCTGGTCGAGCGGGGCAGGTAACGCGAATAGTCGGCGCCGTACACGTTCCAGCTGACGGCGTACGCATAGGCGAGGAAGACGGCGAGGATGAACGCGCCGACCGGCCCGCCGAATGCCACCGGTGCGTTGCCGTTGAAGTCGGTCCCCGCGTTGGTGTGGGCGAAGATGTACACGCAGCAGACCAGGAAGACGACGGCGAGAAACGGGAAGATCACCCTCTCGAACTGGTGCACCATGTTGTAGCCGACAAACGCGATGCTCACCTCGATGCCGACGACGATGAGCAACGCCAGCCAGAAGGTGGGGACGCTCCAACCCACCTGCGCGGCGAACGTCTGGATCGCGAACGCGCCGCTCACCGAGTTGACCGCCACCCAGCCCGCGCCGGAGGTCAGTGCGTTCAGCGTCGCCGGGAGGAGGTTCCCGGTGAACCCGAACGCACCGCGGCTCTGGATCAGCTGCGCCACCCCGAAGCGCGGACCGAAGGTGGACAGCATCCCGTGCGTCGCCGACCCGAGCGCGGTGCCGACGAGGAGCCCGAGCACCGTCGGCCAGAAGCCACCGCCGAAGGTGACGATCGGGAGCACACCGACGTACACGGTGGCGAACTCGAGGTTGGGCGACGTCCACGTCCAGAACAGCTGGCTCGGCCTGCCGTGCCGCTCCGCCGGGGGGATGTACTCGACACCGCCCGGTTCCACCGCCACCACGGCCTCGCCGTAGGTGCCTTCGCGGACGGGGACGCCGGTCTCCGCCTCGTCGTCCGGTGTCGCGATCATCGGGCGATGGTGCCTCCCTGCAGCGGCGACTGTCGGCGCCGCATCGTAGCGACGCCACCCTCGGCGGTGCGCTGGAGGTGGTAGATTGGTGTCACCGGGGTGCCCCGTGGGGGGCTGAGATCACACCCGCGAACCTGATCTGGGTCATGCCAGCGTAGGGAGTGCACGTGAGTCGCATCGCTCGGGTCCTGAGCATCGCCTCGTCCGACTCCGGCGGCGGCGCGGGCATCCAGGCTGACCTGCGCGCGTTTGCGGCAGCCGGATGCCACGGCAGCAGCGTCATCGTCGCGCTCACGGCGCAGAACACGCGTGAGGTGCGCGCCGTGCACGCGGTCCCGGCGCCGTTCAGCGACGCTCAGCTGAGCGCGGTGTTCGACGACATCGGCGTCGACGCAGCCAAGACCGGGATGCTGTTCTCTGCGCAGACCATCGCCGTCGTCGCCGACTTCATGGCCGCACACCCCGTGCCCCTGGTGCTCGACCCGGTGATGGTGGCGAGCTCGGGAGCACCGCTGCTGCGCGACGACGCCGTCGGCGCCATGGTTCGCCGCCTGTTCCCCCTGGCCACCGTGGTCACCCCCAACCGTCACGAGGCGCGGGCGCGGACCGGGCGGCCCGACGCGTCACGGCGCGAGCTTGCCGAACGGCTTCACGCCATGGGTGCGGCAGCGGTTATCGTCACCGGCGGCCATGGTGAGGACGCCGTCGACCACCTGCTCGACGGACGCCGGCACGGGGAGATCGAGGTCGCGCGCCACGACGTGGCCGCCACCCACGGTGCCGGCTGCACGCATTCGGCGACGCTGGCCGCGCTCATCGCCCAGGGATGGCCGCTCGAGGACGCTGCCCGGTACGCCGCCGGCGTCTGCGCGGCGGCGGTCGCCCGCGGCCTCACCGAGATCGGCGCAGGCGAGGGCCCGGTCGACGTGCTCGACGTCCGCAGCCGCGTCCCATCGCGAGCGCTGGTGAGCAGCGGAGCGGACCGGTGACGGCGGACCACGCCGCCACCGCGGCCGCTGCCTCCATCGCCACCGGCGATTCCCTGCGACGGCTGCGCGAACAGCGACCGCTGGTGCACCAGATCACCAACTACGTGGTCATGAACGAGACCGCCAACGCCACCCTCGCCATCGGCGCGCTGCCGGTGATGGCCCACGCACCTGAGGAGGTGGCGGAGATGGCCAGCGTGGCGGCCGCGCTGGTGTTGAACATCGGCACCCTGACGCGGGAGTGGGTCGAGTCGATGGTGCTCGCCGGTCGTGCCGCGGATCGCGCCGGCGTGCCCGTGGTGTTCGACCCTGTGGGTGTCGGAGCGACGACGCTGCGCACGGAGAGCGCCCAGCGCATCCTGCACGAGGTGGCGGTGGCGATCGTTCGCGGCAACTCGGCCGAGATCGCCACCCTGGCGGGACGCACCGCCCAGATCCGTGGCGTCGAGGCCATGGCCGCCACCGACGACATCGGCGAGCTGGCCAGGGCGGCGGCGCGCACGCTCGGTTGCACGGTGGCGGTCACCGGCCCGGTCGACGCGGTCAGCGACGGGGTCACCACCCTGCTGGTGGCCAATGGTCACCCCCTGCTGGCCACCGTCACCGGCACCGGTTGCATCGCCTCGGCGATCACCGGTTGCTTCGCGGGAGTCAATCGCAAGCAGCCGTTGCGCGCTGCAACCGAGGCGCTGGTGGCTCTCGGCGTCGCCGGTGAGGACGCGGCCGAGCACAGCAGCGGCCCGGGCACCTTCCACGCGGCCCTCTACGACGCGTTGTACGCGCTCTCCCCGGACACCCTGGACGCCCGAGCGAAGATCAGCGTCCGATGAGGCTCCACGCCATCGTCGACACCATCGAGGCGGCGGAGCGTGCGGTGGCCGGCGGCGCCACCGTCGTCCAGCTGCGGCTCAAGGACGCCGGCACCGCCGCACGCACCGAGATGGGACTGCTGCTCCGCCACCTTCCGGCCATGCTTGTCATCAACGACGACGTCGAGGCCGCCCTGCGCTGCGGAGCCGATGGGGTCCACCTCGGCCAGACGGATCGCGGTGCCGAGCGGGCGCTGTCGAACGGCCTGGTGCTGGGGATCAGCGTGCGGGTGGTGGACGAGGCCGCCGCGGCGCGCGCCCTCGGTGCCGCCTACATCGGCGCGGGGCCGGTGTGGACCACGCCGACCAAACCGGACGCGGGAACACCGATCGGCATCGAGACGCTGGCTGCGATCTGCGCGGCCGTGGACATCCCCGTCGTCGCCATCGGCGGTGTGGACGCGACCAACGCCGCACGCTGCATCTCCGCCGGCGCGGCGGGCGTGGCCGTGGTCCGTGCGGCCGCCGACACCTCGCGGGTGAGGATCGCCGTCGACGCGGCGCTTGCGGTGAGCGCCGGCGCCTGACCGAGCCGCGGCGCGTCGCTCAGTCCGGGGCGCCGTCCTTGTCGTCGAGCGGCCTCGCGTTCGGCGCCACGGAACGGAAGCGGCGGACGATCTCGGGGAGGAGGTTGACCGCGATCACCGGGTTCTCGATGAGGAACTCGCGGAAGCTGCCGTCGCCGAGGGTCAGGCAGCGCAGTCGCGTGGTCGCCTTGACGCCGGCGGTGCGCGACTTGCCGTCGAGCGCCGCCACCTCGCCGAAGAAGTCGCCCGCATGGAGGTGGTGGACGACGTTGCCGTCGACGATGACGTCGGCCTCGCCCTCGAGGATGATGAAGAAGTCAGGCCCGGACAGCCCCTCGGTGAGGATGCCGTGGCCGGCCAGGTAGGTCGACTCGTCGAACCGCTCGGCGGCCTTGCGGATCTGGTCCTTGTCCAACCCGGCGAAGAGCGGGCTTCGCTCCAGGCTGGGAATCACGTCCTCGCGGACAGTGGCCATGGCATCTCCCTCCACGTGGCGCAGGCCGCGCCCTTGCAGCCAGTGTAGCCCGGTGGTCAGTCGAGGAAGTCGGCGAGCCGGCGGCTCCGCGAGGGATGGCGCATCTTCCGCAACGCCTTCGCCTCGATCTGCCGGATGCGCTCGCGGGTGACGCCGAAGCGGCGGCCGACCTCGTCGAGCGTGCGCGGATGGCCGTCGACGAGCCCGAAACGGAGCTGGATGACGCGCCGCTCGCGCGGCGTGAGGGTGTCGAGGATGTCCTCGACCTCGACACCGAGCATGGTGCTGGCGGCTGCGTCCTGCGGACGGATCGCGCCTGTGTCCTCGATCAGCTCACCGAGCTCAGCGTCGCCGTCGTCACCCACGGGCGTCTCCAGCGAGACCGGGTCCTGCGCCACCCGGCGGATCTCCTTGACACGCTCGGGGGTGAGGCCGAGCTCCTCGGCGATCTCCTCATCGTCGGGCTCGCGGCCGAGCTCCTGCACCAGGCGGCGGGCGACGCGAGCCTGGCGGTTGACCAGCTCCACCATGTGGACGGGGATGCGAATGGTGCGCGCCTGGTCGGCGATGGCGCGGGTGATCGCCTGCCTGATCCACCAGGTGGCGTACGTCGAGAACTTGTATCCGCGGTGATAGTCGAACTTGTCGACGGCGCGGAGCAGGCCGAGGTTGCCCTCCTGGATGAGGTCGAGGAAGGGCATGCCGCGCCCAAAGTACTTCTTGGCGATGCTGACCACCAGGCGCAGGTTGGCCGCGGCGAGCAGGTGCTTGGCGTCATCGTCGCCGGCTTCGATGCGCTGTGCGTAGAGCACCTCCTGCTCCTTGGTCAACAGCGCAACCTCGCCGATCTCGCGCAGGTACATGCGCACCGGGTCATCGAGAGAGACCGCGGTGCTGACGTCGACCAGCGCGGGTGTGTCCTCTTCCTCGTCGGCGTTCTCGACACCCTCGCCCGCGATGGCGATGCCCATCTGCCGGAACGAGTCGAACAATCGCTCGAGAGCGTCGGGCTCGAGCTCGAGATCCGGGAACGCCGCGATGATGTCGTCGGCAGGGATCTCTCCGTGCTCCTTGCCGCGCACGATCAGACCCTCGGCGGCCACCACCAACGGATCGACCGCCGCGCCGGTGGCGCGCGTCTGCGTCAGCGTTGCGGTTGGCATGCTCTCAGTGTCGCTCCCAGTCCCAGGTCATCAACAGGATGCTCCCTCCCAAACATACAGCGTGACGGTTTTGGTCTCGGTTCTGCAGCGCACACCGTCTGCGGCGGCCGATATCACCGGCCCAGGTCGCCAGTGAGAGAGGTGTCAGCCCGGCGCGCTCGCGACCGCGGGGGGTGCGGGTTCGGTGCGGAGCAGCAGCCCGTCACGGTCCATGGCGGCGGGCCGGCCGAGATGGTACCCCTGGCCGAGCTGAATGCCTGTCCCGGCAACGACCCGCGCCATCGCCTCGTCCTCGATGCCCTCGGCGATCGGCGTGGGGCCGCCCAGCCGGGCGCGCATCGAGCAGCGCTCGGCGAAACCGCGAAACACCGGGTCGGACATCGCCGCGACCGTCGGACGAGACAGCTTGATGAAGTCCGGCTGCTCGCTCGATGCCAACAGGGATTCCTCGTCGGTGGGATCGACGGCGATGGCGACCCGCGCGCCGCGGTGCCGGTATGGCCGCAGCAATTCCATCAGCGTGGCCACGTCAGGCACCGCCGGGGGCCGAACCACCTCGATGACGACACCAAGCACCGGCCGGCCAGCATCGGTCAGCAGCTGCGCCAGCGAGTCGGCGTCGGACTCCCCGTTCTGCAGCGCGTCGGGGTTGAGGTTCAGGGAGAGGAAGGGTCCGTCGGCCATGCCGCGTGCCCCGTCGAGCGCCGCACGACGGCAGAGCCAGTCAAGGTCGCGGGTCACCCCCTGGGCGCGGGCGGTGCGGAAGAACTCCTCGACGCTGCCGTCGTCAGCGACGTTGGCGGGACGCGCCAGCGCCTCGTAGCCGGCCACAGTTCGTGAGTCGAGGTGCACGATGGGCTGGTAGACGGCGCGGACGTGCTGACGGGTCAGCACCCGGGCAAGGACACCGTTCCAGTTCGCCGCGCCGCGTTTCTTGATGGTGGACCTCCGGTCCGAGAGTCAGTGGCCTCGCTCGTGCTCCAGGAGGCGACGCTTGGTATCCAGACCATAGTAATAA
>JANWHI010000063.1 GCA_025450495.1 Candidatus Dormiibacter sp.
CCGATGGGCAGGTTGACGTAGAAGATCCAGTGCCAGCTGAGGTTGTCGGTGAGGAACCCGCCGAGGAAGGGGCCGAGGATGAAGCTCAGCCCGAAGACGGCCCCGAAGAGCCCCTGGTAGCGACCTCGCTCGGCGGGGCTGAAGAGATCGCCGATGACCGACAGAGCGATGGGGAAGATGGCGCCCGCACCCAGCCCCTGCAGCCCGCGGAAGATGATCAGCTCGCCCATGGACTGGGAGATGCCGGACAGCGCCGAGCCCAGCAGGAAGACCGCGATGCCGATGAGCAGCAGCGGCCGGCGACCGTAGATGTCGGAGAGCTTGCCGTAGATCGGCACCGTCACCGTGGAGGTCAACAGGTAGACCGTGACGACCCAGGTGTAGAGGTTGTTGCCGGCGAGGTCGGTGACGATGCGGGGCAGGGCCGTGCCCACGATGGTCTGGTCGAGCGCGGCCAGGAAGAGGCCGAGCATGATCGCGACCATGATCAACGCCTTCTGGCGAGAGGCTAGGGAGCGGGGGTCGGGCATCGAAACTTTCGCCTTTCTTAATAATTAGCTCGTCACCGGTAGTTAGCCTACCCTAACCATTAGCGCCCGTCAAGGGCGCCGACGAGCTGTGACTCAGGCCGCACATCCCGTCCGAATACCGCGGGCGAAGACGACCGGGGACCGTGCATGCTGCGTTCATGGACGGACCGCAGCGGGCCCTGGTGGCGTGACCCGGCGCGGCTGGATCCTGTTCGGCGTCATGGGTGTCATCTGGGGCATCCCCTACCTGCTCATCAAGGTGGCGGTGGGTGACCTCAGCCCGGCGTCGTTGGTGTTCCTGCGCACCACCACGGGCGCGCTGGTGCTGCTTCCCATCGCGGCGCGGCGCGGCGCGATCGCACCCCTGCTGACCCATTGGCGCTGGCTGCTCGCCTACACCGTCGCTGAGGTGGCCATCCCCTGGATGCTCCTCTCCGACGCGGAGACACACATCTCGAGCTCGCTCGCCGGCCTGCTGGTGGCGGCGGTGCCGTTCGTCGGCGCGCTGCTGGCCCTTCTCACCGGGGGTGACGAGCGGCTCGACGCGCGACGCCTGAGCGGGCTGTTGGTGGGGTTCGTCGGCGTCGCCGCGCTGGTGGGCTTCGATCTGTCGGGCGGCAACCTCGGCGCCGTCGGGGAGATCGCCGTGGTCACCGTCGGCTACGCGCTGGGGCCGATGATCATCGCGCGGCGCCTGCGCGGGCTGCGACCGGTGGGCGTGGTGGCCATCTCGCTGGCGCTGACGGCGGTGGCATACGCACCGGTTGGCATCCTGCAACTTCCCAGCCACGCTCCGTCTCTCAAGGTGGTGCTCGCGGTGGCGGCGCTCGGGGTGGTGTGCACCGCGCTGGCTTTCGTCCTCTTCTTCGCGCTCATCGCCGAGGTCGGACCGGTGCGGGCCACCGTCATCACCTACGTCAACCCGGCCGTGGCCCTGCTGCTCGGCGTGCTCGTCCTGGGCGAGCCGTTCACCGCAGGCGCGGGGGTGGGCTTCGCGCTCATCCTCACCGGCAGCTTCCTGGCGACGCGGCGGACTGTCGCGTCGCAGTCGAAACGGCAGCGCGCAGCGTCGGAAGCCGAGTTGGGCGCACCAACCGCCGGCGTACGGTAGGCGGAGCACAGAATTCCGCGACCGTCGCATCGGCTCGGCCCCGTGAGCAAGCAGGCCATCCAGCGGCTCTACTCGCTCGATCATCCTCCCCACCTCGCGGAGGTGCTGCGGCGCGCGCAGCCGTGGCGACCGTTCCCTATGTGGGCACTGGTGCTGCTCCACGTCTGGTTCCGCGGTGAGGGCGGCGGACCGGCACCGGCTCGAGGTCGGGGACGTCGAGGCGCCGAGCGCAGCTAGCGCAAGACCTGGCGCGCTGCCGACGTTGAAGAGATGTCCGGACACGGACCGAGGAGCAAGGAAGGGATGAGACGCGCGCGCGTGCTGATGCTGGCGCTGGCCATGCTGGTGCCGGCGGTGCCGATCATCGGCGGCGGGTCGCTGGCGGCCCACGCCGCCACCTGCACCGCGCAGTCGCCGGGCGCGTACCCCAACGACCCCAGCTTCGCGGCGGCGGAGAACGGCCAGCCCGGCGCCACCTGGGACACCGAGAGCTGGTACCTCTACGGCTGCCTGCCCAGCAAGACGGCTCCGCTGGCCACCGACCCGCAGGCCTCGTCGGGGATGCACGTCAGCGACCTCTGGAACCGCGCCACCAACCCGCAGCGGGGACGCAACGACGTGGTCGTCGCCTATATGGAGGGTGGCGTCAACTGGCGGATCCCGACCAGCTGCGAGCTCAAGGACCGAGCCCAGCTCAACACCGGTGAGTTGCCCTACCCCGAGAACGCCGCGGGACTCACCAAGCCGCAGCTGATCGCCCGAGGCCAGACGTTCAAGAACACCAACCCCTTCGACCTCAATGACGACGGCGTGGTCAACGTCGAGGACTGGGTCAACGACCCACGCGTGCGTGCCGCGGATGCCGGCCAACCCAAGAGCCCGCCGGGCGGACCGTTCCTGCACCACGTCTGCTCCGGGATTGGTCCCGGTTTCAGCGACATCACGCCCGAGGACCTGATCGTCGCGTTCGGCCACTGCCAGGTCACCAATGGGGCGATCGGCGCGGCCGGCTGCCCCGCCGGCGGGCGCTTCGACAACGACCACAACGGCTACCCCGACGACATCAACGGCTGGAACTTCAACCGCGACAACAACGACCCGCAGACCGAGCAGAGCGTCTACCAGCACTTCGACGCGGAATCCGCCCAGGCCATTGGCGAGGGCAACAACGCCAACGCCGGCATCGGCATGTGCCCGTTGTGCCGCTACATCCCGATCAAGGCCGGCGACGAGGCCATCGACCGGCCCGACCGCGTGGCCGAAGCGATCGTGTACGCGGCCAACATGGGCGTCAGCGTGATGGACGCCACCAGCGCGACGCTCGGCCTCAACAAGAGCGTGCAGGACGCCATCGACTACGGCTACAGCAAGGGTATGACCGTGGTGTTTCCCAGCAACGACTTCGAGTCGGCCGACCACACCGACGGCATGTTCTATGCCCACGTGTGGCCGGGCAACTCGCTGACCGGCGACCACTCGACGCGCACCGGGGCCACCTGTCCGAGCTCGCCGTACTGCGCGTTCGTGCTGAGCAACACCACGTTCGACTCGCGCTCGAGCCTGACGTCGTACGGCGCGCATTCGCTGTTCTCTGTGCCCAACAACGACGGCTCCACCTCGACGGGCACGCCCACGCAGGCCGGCGTCGCCGCGCTGATGGTCTCCGAGGGCAGGGACGCGGTGGCGCGCGGACAGATCACCACACCACTCACCGCCAACGAGGTGCAGCAGGTGGTGCGAGCCACCGCGCTCCCCATCAACGCCCCCTGCCCTGCGGTCGAGCCGTGCTTCACCGCACCGCCGGGGTCGACGTTCAACATCCAGTACGGCTACGGGCGACCCAACGTGCTCGCCGCCGCCGATGCCATCGACGCCAACCACATCCCGCCCACCGCCGACATCCAGTCGCCGTCCTGGTACCAGTGGGTCGACCCCACCAGGCAGTCGTCGCTGCCGGTCAGCGCGGCGGTGGCGGCGCAGCGAGCCGCCGGCGGCTCGTACACCTGGCAGCTGCAGTACGGGCTCGGCCCGGCGCCCAACGACAGCAGCGGTTGGACGACGTTCGCCAGCGGCAGCGGCAGCGGGCCGGCGACCGTCTCCGGGAGCATCGACCTCACCAAGATCCCCTCGTCGTTCTGGGGCGGCGGCTACACCGTCGACCCGAGCACGCGGTCGAGCATCGAGCAGTACGACGTCAGCGTGCGCGTGCAGGTTTTTGCCAATGGTGACCGGAGCAGCACCCTCGCCATGGGCGAGGATCGCCGAGCGTTCCACCTCCGTCACGACGCCACCGAGCTCGCCGGCTTCCCGCTCAACCTGGGCAGCTCGGGTGACGCCGCGCCGACGCTCGCCGACATCGAGGGCAACGGCAGGCTCGACGCCATCGTGCCCACCTCGGACGGGAGCGTCCACGCCATCCGTCCCGACGGCACCGAGGCCCCCGGATTCCCGGTGCGCACCGACCCTGCCATCGGCATGGACCCGTCCTACCCGCACAACTACCTGACCGATCCAACCTGGGCGAACAACGTGGTGCCACGCCCCGGTGACGAGATCGCCAGCCCCGTGGCGATCGGTGACCTCACCCACAGCGGCGCGCTCGACATCGTGGCCAGCACGCTCGACGGCAAGACCTACGTGTGGGACGGCCTCGGCCGCCGGCTGGCCGGCTTCCCGGTGCTCAACGGCAGGCCTGCGCAGTACGGCATGGCGGTGCCGTCGCCGGACACCCCGTACAGCTTCCAGCCCGAGAACGTCGCCTTTCCATCACCGGTGCTCGCCGACCTCGAGG
This sequence comes from Candidatus Dormiibacter sp., assembly GCA_025450495.1. Next base: position 4,433 of record JANWHI010000063.1, read on the forward strand.
GCAACAAGCACCTCGACATCATCCAGGCGGCGGGCGACAACCACGTCTACGCCTACCGGGCTGACGGCTCGCGGGTGCCGGGCTGGCCGGTGAGCACGCTGCTGCCCGCCGGCACGGTTCCGGCCGGCAGCCAGCAGACCCACGACAGCAAGGTGATCCCCACCCCGGCGATCGCCGACATCAACGGCGACGGCGTCCCCGACGTGGTCGTCGGGCTCGACGACAGCATCCTCGGCAGCGGCCCGTCGGGAGCGGGCGTCCAGGGATTCCTGCTCGCCTTCGACGGCCACGGCACCAGGGCAGCCCGCGGGGGCCTGCTCACCGGGTACCCGGTGAAGGTTCCCGGGCTCATCCAGGGCTACGGCGTGGCCCAGGACTTCGTCACCCAGGGTGTGGAATCGCCGGCGGTCTACGACTCCCCACAGGGCCCGCAGGCGGTGGTCAACGCCAACCTGTGGTCGCAGTACCGCGTCGACCTCAGGTCGGCCACCGTCTCGCCCGCGCCGTTCCAGCCGGCCACCATCCCGGCGGCAGCGCCCAACTCCTGCCCGACGCCCAACAGCGTGCCACCGACGTTCTCGGCGAGCTGCACGCTGGTGCCGTTCACCACCTCGGCCAGCCTCGGCAGGGTGCTGCCCGGCAGTCAGCTGCCCCAGGTGTTCCAGGCCGGCTCGTCGGCGGCCGACGTGCTCCTCGGCATCACCCAGACGCCGGGCTTCGGCATCCGCGTCGACAACGGCATCGGGGGCTGGGATCCGACCACGGGAGCCAACCTGGCCCAGTACGACCGGTACATCCAGGGCCTCGGCTACTTCGCGGCGCCGGCCATCGCCGACGTCACCGGCGATGGCACGCCCGACATCCTCCAGAGCGCCGACTCGAGCGCGCTGATGGGCTTCGACGGCAGCACCGGTCAGCCCGCCGCCGGGTTCCCCAAGTGGACCGGCGGTTGGTCGCTGTTCACGCCGGCCACCGGTGACGTCAGCGGCGCCGGGCAGACCGACGTCGCCACCATGACCCGCGAGGGCTACCTCAGCGTCTGGTCGACGCCCGCCAACGGCTGCACCGGCAACAGCGAGGCCTGGCACTGGCACCAGGACGACCGCAACACCGGCCACTACGGCACCGACACGCGCCCGCCGTCGGCCATCGCCGACCTCACCGTCACCAGGCAGGCCGGCAACGACGTGCTCAGCTTCACCGCTGTCGGCGACGACTGGAAGTGCGGGACCGCCGCCGGCTACCAGCTGTTCACCTCGAGCTCCCCGATCGTGCAGGACACCATCGCCACGGCCACGCGACTCACCGTCACCAGATCGCCCGCCGCGGCGGGGAGCCGGGAGACGATCACCATCCCGGCGTCGCTCGACAAGGGCTACCTCGCCGTTCGCGCCGTCGACCACAGCGGCAACATCGGCCCGGTGCGGATGAGCAGCACCACCCCGGTGGCCGCCGTCGCGGAGCTGGGCAGCGGCCCGTTCGCGGCACTGAGCGTGGCCGCGCTGGCGATCATCGCCGCGCTGGTGCCGCGGCGCCGCCGGAGGATGCGCACGCGTTAGCCCGGGGCGCGCAGGTGCTCCGTGTTGTTCCAGGCGACCAGCGACGACCGGCCAGCCTGGTGGCCGAGCTCGGAGATGGCGGCGGTGTCGAGGTGGAGATGCTCGGCCAGCCGCGGCGGCTGGCCGAGCCACCGTGCGGTCAGCACCCGGAGCAGGTGGCCGTGCGCGAACACAGCGACCTGGCCGCCTCCACCTCGCAGGCGTTCGATGACACGGTCGGCGCGCGCGGCCAGCTGCGCGAGCGACTCGCCGTTGGGCACACCGTCGTCCCACAGGTTCCAACCGGGTCGTTCTCGGTGGATCTCCGCTGACGTCAGCCCTTCGTAGTCGCCGTAGTTCCACTCGCGAAGGTCGGGGTCGAGCTCTGCGCCGCCGCCCAGGCCGGCCAGTTCGCAGGTGGTGCGGGCGCGCTGCAGGGTGCTGCACCGCACCGCGTCGAATGTCCATCGCGACAGCGGCGCGGCCAGTGCGGCGGCCTGGCGCACGCCGTTGTCGTTGAGCGCGAGGTCGGTCCAGCCGGTGTGGCGGCCCGTCTCGCTCCAGTCGGTGGCGCCGTGGCGCACCAGCACGACGAGGAGGTGCCTCGCCTCCTCAGCCAATGGTCATCGCCAGCGCTTGGTGGACCGCCAGGAGCTGCGCGGGGTCAGAAGCCGCAGGATGGCGAGCAGAAGGGCGGCGCCGATGAATGACACGGCGATGTCGCCGATGACACCGAAGGTGTCCACCGGGCGGTCCGGGGAGAGCCAGGAGAGCAGCAGGCCACCGATGAGCGCGCCCGCCAGCCCCACCGCGGTGTTGGCCAGGCAGCCGAAACCACCGCCCGCGACCACCCTGCCGGCCAGCGTGCCGGCGACGAAACCGATGATCAACCAGACGATGAGGTGGTGGCTGTCGAGGGTCACGCGGCGCAGTCTAGGGGCTCCGCCAGGTGGTCTCGCGGATGCCACGGCCGCCGGCCGGGCCGCCCGTGGCAGACTTGCTCGCAAAGAGGGAGATCACATGCCTGAGAGCCTCAGCGTCACCGACAACCGCACCGGTCGGTCGTACGAGCTGCCCATCGAGAACGGCGCGGTCCGCGCCACCGACTTCCAGCAGATCAAGGTGGACGGCGACGAGCATGGACTGCTGCTCTACGACCCGGCGTTCCTCAACACGGCATCGTGCCAGAGCCGGATCACGTACATCGACGGTGACCGCGGCATCCTCCTGTACCGCGGCTATCCGATCGAGCAGCTGGCCGAGCACAGCAACTTCCTGGAGACCGCGTACCTGCTCATCCACGGGGAGCTGCCCAACCAGGCGGAGGCGGCGGCGTGGGAGCACGACATCACCATCCACACGCTGGTGCACGAGAACGTCAAGAGCTTCATGGATGGTTTCCATCACGACGCGCACCCGATGGGCATGCTGCTCTCCACCGTCGGCGCGCTGTCCACGTTCTACCCCGAGGCCACCCAGATCCACGACGAGGAGCAGCGCCGCGTCTCCATCGACCGGCTCATCGCCAAGATGCCGACGCTGGCGGCATTCGCCTACCGGCATTCGCGCGGCCTGCCCTACAACTACCCGGACAATGACCTCAGCTACCCGGGCAACTTCCTGAACATGATGTTCAAGATGGTCGAGCCCCGCTACGAGGTGGTCCCCGAGATCGAGAAGGCGCTCGACGTCCTCTTCATCCTCCACGCCGACCACGAGCAGAACTGCTCGACCAACGCGATGCGCG
>JANWHI010000064.1 GCA_025450495.1 Candidatus Dormiibacter sp.
AGTTGCTCGCACGCAACTGCTTTGTCTGCGCCGCTTCGCGCTGCGACTGCGCCGCCCTTCGCCGGTAACTGCCCCAGCCGGCAGAGGGGATGGCGGCGTCACGTAGAGAGCATCCGCAGCAGCGAGGAGATCCACTCGGCGAAGCCGAGTTAGCTCCGAAGCGTCCGCGAGGACAGCGACCGGAGTGATGCTGCCATCCCCTCTGCCGACGGACGACTCTTACCCCCCGGCTTCGGGCAACGGGTGCGGCGGCGCCGACAGCCCTGGTGTGATCTCGCGGGCTGCGGCGCTGAGGAAGGAGCCGCCCCACACCCCGATCGAGAGCAGCCCGCCGAAGATCATCAGCGCCTCGACGCTGACCTTGCCCTGCTTGGTCCAGTAGACGTCCTCGAGGTCGAGCCAGAGAGCGAACTCGTCGAGGGTCAGGGCCGAGCCCACGCCGTAGACGACCGCGTTGAGACTGTGGATCGCCTTCTGCTCGCGGGCGCTGTCGGCGACGAGCAGCCACACGTAGCCGGTGCCGAGCAGACCGCCGATCCCGAAGACGAGGTGGTGGAGGTGACGGCCGTTGCGGCTGAGGTTGTGAAACGGGCCGATGCCGCGCCGGATCATGTGGGTGACGATCCGGGCTGAGATCGCCCCAAGGTCGAAGCCGATCGACGACAGGAAGAGGCGCTCGCGCCGAGGGTCCTGGAAGCTGTACCGGTAGTGGTGCCGGAGGCGCCTGCGCAGCGGGGCGTTGGGGTCGGGACCCTGGGCGGCCGGCCTCACCAGCCGGGCGGTGGCTCCGTGCGGTTGAGCAGGCGGACGAAGTCCTCAGCGCGCGCCACGGCCTCCCAGCGGCGGGCGAAGAAGTCCTGGCAGATCATCCGGCTGTCGGCAAGAGCTGTCACGGTCACCGCCCATTGGTTGAGGGCCTTGGTGACCTCGACCTCGTGGGTGTTCGCCTCGTTGCGCAGGATGATTCCGCTGGGCGCAGGACGGCGTGTTCCGTCATTGCGTCGGGGGGACGCCATTGCCATTGCGAGAACCCTCCAGACGGCGGTGGAGCCGGTGGGACGGTGGGCGAGATCGCTCGCCTGCCGTAGCAGCAAACCGACTGCGCAGACACCAGCGGTCGGCTGCAATTGTGGCGCAAATCGCCGCGCGACGGAAGGGGCCCGATGGTCAGGCGTCGAGATCGAGCGTCCGCTGGGCGCCGCCCGGGGCGGCAACCACAGGGTCGGCCGGCGCTGGCCGGGCCGCGGCCACCCAGGCGGGCACCTCCCCGTCTCGCTGCGCCATGGTGTCGAGGATCGGCGGCGGCGGGCGGGGCAGACGCCGGTCGAGCAATGCCCCGAAGTCGAAGGCGTTGACCACCGCGTAGTTGCTCCGGTTGTTGTTGAGCAGCACGTGGACCGGGGTGCCGCGTGCTGTGGCCGCGCGGATGGCGGGCACCCACTCCTCGAGCTCGTCGGGTGAGTAGAGGTAGTTGAAGCGAAAGTCGCTGGTGGGGCCGTCCGGGCGGTACCAGGTCTTGCGGTTGCGGCCGTGGAACCGGGCGATGCAGAGCTTGGGCGAGGTGATCGCCAGGATCGGCGGTGCGGTGCCGCTGCCCAGCTGTGGGGCATCGACGCCGACATACACGCAGTCGAGCTCGGTGAGCAGGTCCTCGGTGGCGGCCCAGGCGCCGTCGTCGAACCAGCTGCGGTGACGGAACTCGATGGCGACGATGTCGTCGGGGTGGCGGTCGCGCGTTTCGAGCAGGACCTCACGGGCCCCCGGGCGATTGGTGAACCATGGCGGAAACTGGTAGTGGACGGCGGCCAGGCGTCCGCTGTCGCGCAGCGGTAGCAGCGCTGCCATGAAGTCGCGAATCTCCTCGGCGGTCGGCGGTCGCGGCCGGCCGCCCTCGCGCTCATGCCGGGTGAGGCTGCGGAAAGCCTTGATGTTGAAGCGGAAATCGCCGGGGGTGCGGTCGAGCCAGCCGTCCACGACCTCCGGTTTGGGGATGCCGTAGAAGCTGGTGTCGATCTCCACGATCGGGAAGTAGCGCGCGTAATAGGTGAGCTTGTCGCGCTGGCGCCGGCCCCGCTCCAGCTCAGCCGGGTAGAAGTCCTTGTGGTCGGCCCAGTTGCAGGTGCCGACCAGGATCTCGGCGCTCACGGTGCCCCCATCTGTGTCCGGCATCTGCGAATCCTCGACGAACAGTAACCGCGCTGTGACCGGTGCTGTGACCGGCCAAGCCCCGGTCGCCCGGACAATTGAGCGAACACCCACAAGGAGTTCTGTGAGCCTCGCGAACCCCGCTGCGCCGCTGCCGGGCAAGCGCGCCGCCAACCCGGCACGCCCGTGGGTTGGTCCGGCTCTGCGACTGCGTCTGTTTGCGACGATCCTGGTGGTGCCGGCCATCCCCCTGTGGGTGATGACCCTGTTCGGTCTGCCGATCTTCTCGCTGCAGCACTCACTGCCGATCTGGGGACTGGCGGTGCTGTTCTTCGTCACCGAGCGCTGGCCGGTGAGCATGGCCATCCGGCGCAGCACGCCGCTGGTGGGTCTGTCGGCGGCCCCGCTGGTTCTCGGCCTCTTCTACTCGGCTGGCTGGTCGATCATCGGGGGCTACCTTGTCGGTGCGGTGCTCGCCGCGGCCAGCCGGCGTGAGCTGCGCCAGGCGGCCACCGCCTTCGGCATCGCGCAGTTCTCGCTGTTCGCCGCGCTCGCTGCGGTGGCCTTCCGCGTCACCGTGGTGCACCAGGCCGGGGTCGGAGCCGAGCTGGATTGGAACGCGTACTTCGCGGTGTACGCAGCGGCGGGGGTCCTCATCCTGACCAGCCTCACGGCCTCTTTTGGAGTGTCGCTGCACGACGGACGAGTGACCCGGCGCCTGGCGGCCGAGAACGTCGTTCTCGCCGTGGTCGGCATCGGCGCCTCGGCGAGCTATGGCATGGTGGCGGTCGACCTGATCTGGTCGAATCCGAAGGGACTGCTCGTGCTCGGCGTGCTCGGCGTCGTGCTCGTCGGCGGCTACCGCATCCTCCTGGTGGAGCGTCGCGAGCGTCGCGTCGCCGAATTCCTCCGCGGCGCTGACATGGCGCTGCACCATTCTCCCGAGCTCGAGTCGGCGATCCTCGCGCTCATCGGCCGAGCCCGCGAGATGTTCGATGGCCAGATTGCCCAGCTGACCATCTATCCCACCTCCCCGGGCGAGCAGGCCTACCGGACCACGGTGCGCGCCGGCGATCCGTCGGGAACCGAGGTGATGGTGCCGATCGACCCGACCGAGCTCGACGACATCCTCGAGGCCGACTCGGACGGCATCATCATCGACCGCAGCAGCGCCTCGCCTCTGTCGCGCGACATCCTCGACCGCCGCCACGTCGACCACGCCATGGTTGCCCTGCTTCGTGGCCGGACCCGGCTGGTCGGCACCCTGATGGTGGGCTCACACCTCAGCGCGCGTAGCTTCGACCAGCGGGATCTTCAGCTCTTCCAGACGCTGGCCATCCAGACCAGCTCGACACTGGAGAACGGGCGCCTCGAGCACTCGATCGCGCGGCTCACCGAGCTTCAGCAGCAGCTCTCCCACCAGGCCTTCCACGATTCGCTCACCGATCTCGCCAACCGCGCGCTCTTCAGCGATCGCATTGAGCACGCGCTGTTGCGCCGGGCGCGCACCCACCAGCCGGTGGCCGTGCTGTTCATCGACCTCGACGACTTCAAGGGCATCAACGACACCCTCGGCCACTCGGCCGGCGACCAGCTGCTCGTCGGCGTCGCCGACCGGCTGCGCAGCTCGCTGCGCCGCCCCGACACCGCGGCCCGGCTCGGCGGCGACGAGTTCGCCGTGCTCATCGAGGACATCGACCACGTGGCCGAGGCCGAGGCCGTGGCCGAGCGCGTGTTCCTGGCGCTGGCCGCACCCTTTGCCATCGCCGGGCAGTCGGTGGTGGTGCGCTGCTCGATCGGCATTGCCGTCTCCAACAACGACACCGACACCGCCGGCGGGCTGATGAGCCACGCCGACGTCGCCATGTACGCGGCCAAGACCGCCGGCAAGCACCGTCAGGTCCTCTTCGCGCCCGGCATGGAAGCCGAGATCGTGGCCCGGCGCAGGCTGCAGGCCGACCTCGAACGCGCCGTCGGTGGCGATGAGTTCGGCGTGCACTTCCAGCCGATCTTCGACCTCTCCAGCGGCCGGCTCGTGGGCACCGAGGCGCTGGTGCGCTGGCGGCACCCCACTCGCGGCATGGTGGCGCCCGACGACTTCATCCGCGTCGCCGAGGACACCGGCGTGATCCTCGAGCTCGGCGCCGCGGTGCTCCGCAACGCCTGCGCCGAGACAGTGCGCTGGCAGGTGCGCCACCCGCTGCACCAGCGGATCTGGGTCAGCGTCAACATCTCGGCGCGACAGCTGGCCCAGCCGCAGTTCGTCGATGACGTTCTCGCCATCGTGGCGCGCAGCTGTCTGCCCCCATCGTCGCTGGTGCTCGAGCTGACCGAGAGCATGGTGCTCGAGGACGCCGCGGCCAGCATCGCCAAGCTCGAGGCGCTCAAGTTCGCCGGCATCCGCGTCGCCATCGACGACTTCGGCACGGGCTACTCCTCGCTCAGCTATCTGCGCCGCCTCCCGGTCGACATCCTCAAGATCGCCAAGCCCTTCGTCGACGACCTCGAGGGTGGCGACCGCGGCGACTTCGCCCGCGCCATCGTGGGCATCGGCAACGCCCTGCGCTTGACCATGATCGCCGAGGGCATCGAGAACACCGAGCAGCTGGTGACGCTGCGCGAGCTCGGCTGCCACCTCGGCCAGGGCTATCACCTCTCCCACCCGGTGATCGCCGATGCCATCGACCGCATGCTCGATGCGGGCGGCGTCGACGAGGAGCTGCTGGCGCTGCCGCCGGTCGGGTCACGGATCGTGCATATCGCGCAAGCGTCCGCGTAGGTCGGCGCCAGGCGCGGTCGCGCGCGGAGGGGGAAGGAGGAGGCGGGGCGCAGGTGCCTTCGGTCAAAGCCGCGCTGGCGTTCGGAGCTCACCCGCTGCGCGGGTGGATCTCCTCGCTGCGCGGCACATTCCCTCTGGCACCTGCGCCCCGCCCCCTCCTTCCCTCGCCTTCGCCCCACCGATACTTCCTTGTATGCGGTACTTCAGCGGGCGCGGGCGCTGGACTCTTGCAGCCGGGCTGCTCATTTTGGGCGCGGGCGTCATTGCTCTCCTTGCGATCACGTTGGGGGCGGGCGCGACGCCCGGTCCATCTTCTTCGCGGTTCTCTTCGCCAGCGCGGCAGTCGGTTGTGGAGCACTTGACTGGGGCTTTTCCGGCGTCGCGAGCGCGCACGGCGATGGCATATGACGTCAGTCGGCATCAGGTTGTGCTCTTTGGCGGGGCTACCGCAGCGGGCGGCAGGCTGCTTGACGACACGTGGACGCTTCAGGGCAGGACTTGGACTCAGCGGCATCCGCCTGTGCACCCGGGAGTTTTCGTTGAGGAGCGTATCGATGGCCGCGCTTGGGCCAGCGACCGGCCCGCGTAAGCCACGGCAACCAAGAGGACGTCGTCCGCCATGAGCACCAGTCGACGAGGCACCCCCAGGGTAAGCTCGCTTCATGCGCTCCAATCGCGATCTCTGCAACCTGGCGCTGGCCGCAGCGCAAGCAGCCGGCGACGTGATTCGCGCGGCGCGCCGGGACGCCGCCCCCCTTCACACGCAGATCAAAGGGGCCGGTGACTACGTGACCGCGGTCGACAAGGCTGCTGAGGCAGCGGCCGTGGCGCTCCTCCGAGAGGCCGAGCCGGACATCGACGTGCTTGCCGAGGAGCGCGGCGGCGAGGTGTCGAGCCGCATGTGGGTGATCGACCCGCTGGATGGGACAACCAACTTCCTGCGCGGTTACCCGGAGGTGGGAGTGTCGGTGGCTCTCGTCGAGGACGGGCAGCCGACGGTGGGCGTGGTGACAGCACCGATCACCGGCGGAGCATGGTCGGCGGTCGCCGGGCATGGCGCCTTCGACGCGGCCGGGCGACGGCTCGACGTCAGCGCCCGGCCCGGAGATGGCGTCGTCGCCACGGGGTTCCCCTTCCGGCGCCCGGAGGTGCAGGCGCGGTACCTGGCGGTTTTCACGGCGGCGCTCGAGGCGTTCGAGGACCTGCGTCGCGCCGGGGCGGCCAGCCTCGACCTGGCCTACTCGGCGTCGGGCGTGTGGGACGGGTTCTTCGAGCTCAACCTGGCGCTCTGGGACATCGCCGCCGGCAGCCTGCTGGTCCGCGAGGCGGGTGGCGTGGTCACCGACTGGGGCGGCGACCCGGCGGCGGTTTTCGTCAGCGGCAACATCCTCGCGGGCGCGCCCGCCTGGCACGAGCGAATGCTGTCGATCACCCGGTCGGCGGCGTAACCCGCGATGGCGCATCGGACTCTGGTCGCAGCATGGTGAGCGCCGCCGAACGTCCCGTCACGCGTGCCATCGGGGGCACCCTCGCCGGCCGGCGCATCGTGGTCACCGGCGTGCTCACCCCGAAGAGCATCGCCTACTCGATTGCGCAGGCCTGCCAGGACCACGGCGCTGAGGTGGTGCTGACATCGTTCGGCCGGGCCATGAGCCTGACCGAGCGCAGCGCCAAGCGGATGACGCCATCGCCCCGTGTGCTCGAGATGGACGTCACCGACGTCCGCCAGGTTCGCGCCGCGGCCGCCGCGGTGCACGAGCGCTGGGACAGCCTCGACGGCGTCGTCCACGCCATCGGCTTCGCTCCCGAGGACTGCCTGGGCGGGCACTTCCTGGAGACCCCGTGGGAGTCGGTCGCCACCGCCATGCATGTCAGCGCGTTCTCACTGAAGACGCTGGCCGCCGAGTTTGTGCCATTGATGCCAGCAACGGGCGGCGCGGTGGTCTCCCTCACCTTCGACGCCACCCTGGCGTGGCCGCTCTACGACTGGATGGGTCCGGCCAAGGCGGCGCTCGAGGCGGTCGGCCGCTACCTGGCACGCGATCTCGGTCCGCGCCACGTGCGCGTCAACACGCTTTCGGCGGGGCCGCTCGAGACCATGGCAGCTAAGTCGATTCCCGGCTTCGGTACGCTGAAGGACGCGTGGGCGGGACAGGCACCGCTAGGATGGGATGCAGCCGACGCCGGCCCGGTCGCCGACGCCGCGGTCTTCCTGCTCAGCGAGATGGCCCGAGGGATCAGCGGCGAGGTGATCCACGTCGACGGCGGCTACCACTCGCAGGGGGCGCCCCTGGTCGATGCGGTGGCGCAAGAGGGAAAGGATTGATGGCCAGCAACGGCAACGGCGCGGGCAACGGACGGCTGCGGATCGTGATCACCGGGATGGGAGCGATCAGCCCGCTCGGCAACGACGTGGAATCGACGTGGAAGGCGTGTCGCTCCGGCACCAGCGGGGTGGCGGCGATCACGCAGTTCGACGCATCGGCTCTGCCGACGCGCATCGCGGCCGAGGTCAAGGGGTTCGACCCGGGCGCCGTCCTGGGCGTCAAGGAGGCCCGGCGCAGCAGTCGCTGCATGCAGCTCGCCCTGGTCGCCGCCCGCGAGGCGGTCAGCGACTCCGGCCTCGACATCCCCGCCATGGGGGATGGCGCCGGGGTGCTCGTCGCCTCCGGGGTCGGCGGTCTCGAGGTGATGGAGCGCGCCGCCCTGAACCTGCACCAACAGGGTGTGCGACGGGTGTCGCCGTTCACCGTGCCGTCGATGATCGCCGACATGCCTGCCGGCGTGATCGCCATCGAGCACGGCGCCAAGGGGCCCAACTTCGCGGTGGTCAGCGCCTGCGCGTCCGCGGCGCACGCCATCGGTGAGGCCGCCGAGTGGATCCGCCGCGGCGATGCCACCGCGGTGATCGCGGGCGGCACCGAGGCCTCGGTCTGCGCGCTCGGGGTCGGCTCGTTCAACGCCATGCAGGCGTTGTCGACACGCAATGACGAACCCCAGCGGGCATCGCGACCCTTCGACCGCGACCGCGACGGCTTCGTGATGGGCGAGGGGGCTGCAGTCGTCATCCTCGAAGAGCTCGAGGCGGCCCAGCGCCGCGGCGCGCGCATCTACGCTGAGGTGAGCGGCTACGGCGCCACCGCCGATGCATCGCACATCACCGCGCCCGAACCCACCGGCGACGGCGCGCGGCGCTGCATCCTGCGCGCGCTCGACCGCGCCCACGCCCGGCCGGAGGACGTCGGCTACATCAACGCCCACGGCACCGGCACCCAGCTCAACGACTCGGCGGAGACCAAGGCCGTCAAGGCAGCCCTCGGCGAAGTGGCCGCGACCATCCCGATGTCGTCGACCAAGTCGATGCACGGCCACCTGCTCGGCGCCGCCGGCGCCCTCGAGGCGATCATCGCAGTTCTGGCTATTCGCGACCAGTACGTGCCGCCCACCATCAACCTCGAGGAGCCCGACCCCGAGTGCGACCTCGACTACGTGCCCAACGTCGGTCGCGAGCACCGCATCGACCTGGCCATCAGCACCTCGTTCGGCTTCGGCGGGCACAACGCCTGCCTCGCGTTCTCGCGCGTCGAGTAGCCAGCGGGTCGGTGGTGGCGGGGAACCTACGACCCCGCTGACAGCCGTGCGATCCAAGCCTCGACTGCGTCAGGGTCGCGTGGCAGCGCATCAGATAGCACGCGATGGCCGGTCTCCGTCACCAGGACGTCGTCCTCGATGCGCACACCGATGCCCCGGTAGCGCTCGGGGACTGTGAGATCGTCCGGCTGGAAGTACAGGCCGGGCTCGACGGTGAGCACGTAGCCGGGTTTGAGCTCGCCGTGGTAGTGCTCGTCGCGCGCGTTGGCGCAGTCGTGTACGTCGAGGCCGAGCATGTGGCTGGTGCCGTGGATGGTCCAGCGGCGATGGAGCTGCTGGTCGCGCCGCACCGCGACCTCGGGCTCGACGTCGAGGATGCCGAGGCCGCGCAGGCCCTCGGCGAGCACGCGCATGGCGGCGCGGTGTGGCGCCATGAAGTCTGCGCCGGGCTTGACCTCCGCGATTGCCGCGGTCTGCGCGTCGAGCACGATCTGGTAGATCTCACGCTGCTCCTCGCTGTAGCGGCCTGACACCGGGATGGTGCGGGTGACGTCGGCGGTGTAGAGCTGGCGGCACTCCACGCCGGCGTCGAGGAGGAGCAGGTCGCCGTAGCCGACCTGGCCGTCGTTGCGCGTCCAGTGCAGGAAGGTGGCGTGCGCGCCCGACGCAGCGATTGTGTCGTAGCCGACGTCATTCCCCTCGAGGCGAGCGCGTGCGTTGAAGACGCCCTCGACGACGCGCTCACCGCTCTCGAGCACGTCGGGCAGCGATTTGACCACGTCCTCGAAGCCGCGGACGGTGGAGTCGATCGCCTGCTCCAGCATGGCCACCTCGAACGAGTCCTTGACCAGGCGCATCTCCGACAGCGCGGTGGCGAGGCCGTCGTCATCTGCGGCCTCTGGCAGCGCCACATCGATGCGGGGATCGATGTTGCGAACCGTCACCGTGTCCGCTCCGGCGAGGCGACCGAGATGGTCGTCGAGGTCGCGCAGCGGTGCGGTCGCGACGCCGAGGTGCGCGGTGGTCTCAGCGAGGCCCATGCGCGGGCCGGTCCAGAACTCGCCGTAGCGCGCGTCGGTGAAGAAGTCATGTGTGGAGCGATCGCTGCGCGGCTCTACGAACAGGGTGGTGCGGTGGCCGTCGCCGTCGGTCTCCATCACCAGCACGGCGTCCGGCTCCATGCCGCCGGACAGCCAGAAGAAGTCGGTTCCGGGGCGGAATCGATAGTCGGTGTCGTTGGAGCGCACCTTGAGCGGGCCGGTGGGGATGACCACGTTGCGGCCACGGAACTGCTCTGACAGCGCCGCCCTCCGCGCGGCGAAGTTGTCGGCGGCGGGGTGACGCGGCACCTCGGCGGCGTCGCTCGGCGCCCAGCCCGACGACATCAGCGTCATCAGCGCGCGCGGCACCGGGGGACGGTGCTGGCCGACCCAGATCCAGTTCTCGCTCTCGGGGTGCTCCGCGTCGACGTCAGGCGCGATCGCGCCGTCGCTGTTCGTGTCGCTGACCATGTACGGCACTCTACCCACCTGCGCCGGACGGGTGACTAGCATCGTCGGCGTGGGAGGACTGCGCGCCGTCCGTGCCGACATCACCACGGTCCACGCCGACGCCATGGTCAACGCCGCCAACAGCCACCTCGCCGGCGGCGGCGGAGTCGACGGCGCCATCCACCGCGCCGGTGGCCGGGAGATCATGGCCGAGCTGAGCGAGCGTTATGACGGCTGCCCCACCGGCTCAGCGGTGATCACGGGCGCCGGCCGGCTGCCGGCACGCCATCTCATCCACGCTGTCGGACCGCGCTGGCGCGATGGCGAGCACGGTGAGCGCGAGCAGCTGCGCTCGGCCTACGGGAGCGCCTTCGCGCTGGCGGCGGAGAACGGCGCCGCCACGGTGGTGTGCCCGTCGATCAGCACCGGGATCTACGGGTTTCCCATCGCCATCGCCGCGCCGATCGCCGTTGCGGAGGCACGCAGCGCGCTTGCGGTCGAGGGGACCTCACTGCGCGAGGTCACCTTCGCGCTCTTCAGCGACTCCGACCTCGCCGAGTTCGAGCGTGTCCTCACCCAGGCGAAGGAGGCAGTGCCGCCAGCCAGCTGACCGTGGCCGCGGCGACGCAGATCGCCAGGATGGGGAAGGACAATCGTCGCGCCCGCGCGGGCAGCAGACCGACGCCGGCCCCGGCCGCGAGAACCGCTGCCGCAACCAAGCCGAGGCCGGTCTGCCCCAGCGGCGCGATGAGCACGAGGACGTACGCGCACGCAACCAGCATGGCGGCGCTGATCAACCAACACGAGGAGCGCACCCCGATGACGACCGGCAGGGTGCGCTCCCCGGCGAGCCGGTCGCCGTCGATGTCGACAACGCCGTTGGCGACCAGCAGGGCGGTGGCGAGCAGGCCGGCCAGCGGCACAGCCTCCACACCGCCGCGGAGCCGCCCCGTCATCACCATGGCCAGCAGCGGCACCGTGGTGAATCCCGCCCACCACGCCAGCACGGCGAGGGGGGTGCGCTTCAGCGCCAGGTCGTACGAGACCCCGGCCGCCGCGCCGAGCAGGGCCACGAGCAGCACATTGGTGCCCAGCCAGGCGGCGGCGCCAAGCGCGACGGCCAGCAGGAGCACGCCGAGCACGGCGGCGTCGCGGCGCCGCACCAGCTTGCGGGCGATCGGCTTGAACGGCTTGCTGAGCCGGTCGCTGGTCGCATCGGCCCAGTCGTTGAGCGTGCCGATGGCGAGCTGCGACGGCAGCATGACCAGCACCAGGCCGACGGCGGTGCGTTCGCTGGGCAGCCGCGCCAGCAGCAGACCGGCGGCAGCCACGGTGACCGCGGTGACCAGCAGCGATGGGCCCGGGTGGGTCAGGAACAGCCAGGCCTTGACCCGGCCGCCGCGGGGGTGGCGTTCGTCGAGGAACCGCCAGAACGGGCCGGGCGGCTTCACGGCCTGGTGGGCAGCAGGGCCTCGCTGAAGTGCCCGCCGGCGGCGATCTCCTCGAGGAGGGCGCGGTCGGTCAGCCACTCCACGGGCGCGTGGTCGTCGGTGAGTGGGTCGCTGGTCGGCGCCACGGTCCGGAGCTGGCGCGCCACCAGCGGGATCAGAGAGCGCAGCTCGGTCGGCAGGGTGGCGAGCCGGGCGGCCAGCGTGCTCGGGGATACCGCCCGGTCGAAGCCGAGCACCAGCTCGTTGAAGCTCATCGCCGGCCAGACGCGGACGTCGGGAAAGACGGTGGCCAGGGTGCCGCTCACCGCCTGGCCGAGCCGGTCGTCACCAGGGACCTTGGCCATGTTGAACGCGATGGCGCCGCCGCCGGCGAGATGGGCGCGGGCGAGGTCGAAGAACTCGCGCGTCACCAGCCAGAATGGCACGTAGGCTTGGCGGTAGGCATCGATGATGATCAGGTCGTAGCGCGAGGACGTCGTCTCCAGGAAGGCGCGGCCGTCGGCCTCGAAGACGTGCAGCCCGGCGACCGCACCCATGCCCATCAGCTGGCGTCCGATCTCCGTCACCGCCGGGTCGGGCTCGACCCCATCGACCTGAACGCCCGGGTACTCGTGGACGAGCGCGCGCGCCATGGTGCCCCCGGCGTTGCCGATGATCAGCGCGCGGCGCATGCGGTGGTCGAGCAGCGGCGGGAGGATCAGCGGCATGTCCCACTCACCCCCGGTGAGGACGGTGCCGGGACGGTAGACTGACTGATCGGCGAGCCCGTCGTCGAGGCGCAGCGCGGTGCGTCCGTCGCTCGCTGTGACGACCTGCACGTACTGGTACTGGGTCTCCTTCTCCAGGATGGCTCCGGCCACGGGTTTCACCGCACCCGGCGGGATCAGCATCAGCCCGGCCACCACGAACGCCACGACCGGCGCGCGCCGCGGCAACAGCGGCACAGCGGCGAGGCTGACCAGCAGCGCGGCGCCGAGCAGGGTGCGCTGGGTGCCGATCGCAGGGATGAGCACGAGTGCGGGGACGAACGTGCCCACGATGGCACCCAGGGTGGCAAGGGAGCTCAGGCGTCCGCTGACGCTGCCCGCGGTGCGCACGTCGCGCACAGCCAATCGCACCGCGAACGGCGACACCATGCCGAGCATGGAGACGGGCACGCTGAACAGCAGCAGCGTGGCGAAGAAGGAGCCGGCGACGACGCCGATGCTGAGGGCGTTGAACCCCTGCAGCGCCAGTTGCAGGAACGGTTGCGCGATGAACGGGAGGACGGTGATCGTCGCCGCGGCGACGAGCAGGATCCCCCCGAGCACGCGGGGACTGGGGTGGCGGTCGGCTACCCGGCCGCCGAGCCAGTAGCCGACGGACAGATACACCAGGATCAGGCCGATGACGTTGGCCCACACCACGGTGGTGTTGCCGAAGTACGGCGCCAGCAATCGCGATGCACAGATCTCCGTTGCCAGCGATCCCGCACCCGCCACGAACACCACGGTGGGCAGAGCGCGCGGTGGCCCGGTGGGCGCACCGGGCGCCTGATCGGTCACCGAGGCTGCTGCCACGCGCCGATGACCTGGTCCAGCCCGGCGCGGTGGTCGCGGTAGCGCGGTATGAACCCGGACAGGCGCGGCCTGGCGCGGCCATCGGCGGCGAGCTCGACCATCTGCTGGTGGGGTTCGCGCACCACGGCGCGCACCAGCTGCCTCGTGATGTTGGGGAGGTGCAGCGGACGACTGCGGCCGACGCGGCGCGCGAAGTGGTCCATGAAGTCAGCGAACGACGCCGGCACCTCGTCGGTGGCGTACACCACCTGACCGGCGGGCCGTGAGGTGGCGGCGAGCAGCAGCGCACGCGCCGCGTCGTCGGTGTGCACGAAGTACTGGAGGTTGTGGCGTGGCCCCGCCCAGTAGGGCCGGCCGAGTCGGAATGCCAGCCGGTAGGCACGCAGGTCTCGCGACTCGGGGCCATAGAGGTAGCCGAGCCGCACCACCACGGCGCGGCGGCCGCTGTCGATCACCAGCCGTTCAGCCTCGAGTGCGGCCTCGACGATGGAGCGCAGCCAGTCGCCGACCCTGCCACCTGCTTCGGCGGGGCCAAGAAAAGCGTAGCTGGCGTGGACCACGAACCCGCAGCGGGTGCGCGCCGCCTCGGCCAGCGCGCGCCGTGTGGCGCCCACGATGTGGTCGGCAGCGTTGGGCTTCCATGCGTGCCCGTCGTGCAGCAACGTGTTCGGCGTCTGCAGCGCGACGTTGACGAGGGTTCGACCGCGACCGCCGGCTCGGTGCTGTGACCATTCGCGCGCCACCGCCCGGCCGAGCTCGCTGCGCTGTCCGGTCAGCACCAGGTCCGTGGCCAGCCCTCCGCAAGCGGCACCGGCTACCGCGGCGCCCGGGCCAGTCTACGTTCGGCCTGCGACGGTGGTCAGCCGGGGAACTCGACCACCTGCTGGAAGGTGGGACGGTTCTGCCAGTCGATGTTCGGCTGACCCGCGAGCCCGACCGCGGCGAAGTGGATGGCGTCGAGCGCCGGCAGCGGCGACCCGGCTGTCGTCGTCTCGGTGTTGGCCGTCCACGATGCCGGTGTCGACGAGCCACCATTGGCCGCCTTCATGGCCATGAAGGTGTCGCTCAACGCCTGGCTGAGCGCCGCTCCGCAGCCGCCCAGGCCGCGGCCGCCGCACAGCTCAGCCGTGGTCGTTGCGCTGAACGGCAGCGTCACGGACTCACCGTTGACCTGCCTGAGCGCCTTGTCCACCTGGCTCTGCAGGCCGCCGTAGTACGAGGACCCGTTGCCACCGGTCTGGGTCGGGTTCTGGCTGAAAGGCTCGGGGAGGACGTCGTACGACGCGGACAGGCCCAGCTTGGTGCTCACCCCGCCGGCTGCGAAGAGGTGATCGAACAGGGCGCGCACCACCCGCGGGTAGAGCTCGTCCATGATCGCCACCCCTGCCGCATCGGCGTACTGGGTGTCACCGGCTTGCGCCTTGCGTCGCAACGCACCTTTGTCCATCCAGTCCTGAATGGTGGTGAGCATTGCCGTGACGGTGGCCGGCTGGCCGGCGGGCACGGCGCTGAGCAGCTCGGGCAACACGGTGGTGCCGAGCAGGTCGACCGAGGCGGCGCCCGCCATCGCCGACACCAGGTTGGCTCGGCTGAGCTTGCCGCCGTGCGCACCCAGCTGGGCTGTGATGGCGCGCTGCAGGGAGAGCACCCGCTGCACACCTCCGTACGTGTAGTTGTCGTCGGCCGCGGCGAAGTTGGGCGCCGGCTTGTTGTTCCAGCTGGTGATGTACCCGGTGGACGAGCCGACCTCGTGGGGGTGCGCGTTGAAGGCGAGAAAGCCCTTCCAGTCGGCGTTGCCGGTGCCCCAGGAGGGCAGGTTGGGGTCGACCCCGGTGGCGCGGATCGGGTCGAGCCCGGACTGGTAGTACGCGATGCTCCTGCTGTCGATGTAGAACCAGTTGAACGTGTACTGGACGCTGCCCGCGCCCCGCATGAATGAAGCGGGGTCGAAGGTGTATGAAGGGCGGTTCCAGCGCAGGAAACCCACGCCGGAGTCGACCTCGTGGTGATAGGTGCTGCGTTCATTGACGATGGCGACCGGAGCGCCGTTCACCGTCGTCCAGCCCTGGACGACGCCGTGCACTGTGTAGTACACGTCGTGCTTGATCACCACCGGCGCGCCCAGCCCGCCGGGCTTGGGGAATGCGACCTCGGTGAACGTCTGGTGCTGCATCGGCACGCACGTGCCCTTGTCGACGTAGCCGGTCCCCTGTGGTTGCGGGGCGCCGCCGCTGGGATCGCAGACGCGCTCGGCGACCTGGTCGACGTTGTCGGTGTTCGCCGACGTCGCCGACCACGCGAAGTTGCGCCCGCGCCCCAGCTCGACGACGAAGTTGGTGCCCGGGAACGCGACCCCCTGCGCGTCGAAGTCGGGCGCGTGCAGGTCCTCCTGCATCAGGATCTGCGGGGTGAAATAGCCGACCTGCGGTCCCATCACCGCGATCGGGTGGCCGTCGGCGCTGTGCGCACCGTCGACAAGCAGCGCGTTGCTCATCTGGGCGGGCAGCTGCAGCAGCCCCTGGATGACCGACAGCGCGGGCAGGCTCGGCGAGGTCAGGCTGCAAGTCGGCGTGGTGTCGGTGGGGCCGCCCGCAAGGCTGGCGCTATCGACCAGCGCCACCTTGGTGTTGTCGACCGCCCCCGGACTCTCGTACGGGAACGACTGGGCGACGGTCGTCGGCGCCGCAGGATCGTTCTGCTCCTTGACGTCCTTGAAGATGGTCTGCGCCGCCGGGGCGCCGAACTGGGACCGCAGGTAGCGGAGCAGGGTGGCGTTGCGCGTCTCAGCACCACCGCCCTTGCCGAAGATGCCGCCGACCAGGGTGGCGATGTCGATGATGTCGGTGGGCTGCCACGCCTGGGGCGCCCCGACGGCCGCGATGTAGTCGGCCGGGAGCAGCAGCGGATTGGTCTGCGTGGCCGCGATGTACGCGTTGATCCCGCCCACGTATGAGCTCGCGAAATTCTTGAGCTCCGCCCCGAGCGCGCCGTACTGGGTGGGCAGCGAATCGATCTGGGCCTGCTTCTGCGCCTGCGTGTAGCCGCCGAGCAGCAGTGAGTCGTGGTCCATCTGCTCGTCGGCGCACGACGGGCCCAGGAACGACGACAGGTTGCCGGCACCGTAATGACGCAGCACGTCCATGAGGAAGAGGCGATCCTCGGCGGCGGCGTAGCCGGCGCCGTACGCCAGCGAGACCCGGTCCTGCGCATAGATGTGCGGAACGTCGTGCTGGTCGCGGTAGATCACCACCGGCACGGTCGACGACGGCGTCTCGGTGCGGGTCACCTGGCCCGGAGGGATGCCGAAGGACTCGTCGTTGTAGAACGACGACAGTTGCGCGTTGCTGAGGCCGGCCGAGCCGTAGAGCAGGTTCTGGTATTTCGCCAGCTGGTCGTCAGCGCCCGCAGGCCGTGTGCCGTTGGCCTCGTAGGCGGCGATGTCGGCGGCGTTGTAGAGGCCGTGCTCACCGGGAGGCAGGATGCTCAGCACATCGCCGCGTGAGGTGTCGTTGAGCTGGTAGGTCGGCGGGGGCGGCGTCCATGTGCTCGCGCGCCCAGCCGATGCCGTGCCCGTCAGGGCGAGCAGCGCTGCGGTGATCGCGATCAGACGGCGCGCCCGGCGGCTCCGTGCAACCTCCGACGGCATGAACACACCTCCCTGCAGGATAGACGCCGTCGGGGAGACGTTTCTTGCGCTGCTTCGCGCCGGCGGTGTGCCCCGCGGTCAGTCGGCCTGTTCAGTGGGTCGCACCAGCACCTCGTTGAGCGCCACGCGCCGCGGCCGCGTCACCATGAACACGATCACCTCGGCGATGTCCTCGGCGGTCATCCGTTCAATCGAGCCGAAACGCTGCTGCATACCCGCGACCACCTCCGGATCCGTGTTGTGCGAGGCGAGCTCGGTGTCGACCGCACCCGGTTCGACCAGCCCCACCCGAACATGCCGCGTGGTCACCTCCTGTCGGAGCGCCTCGCTGAACGCATTCACCGCCCACTTGCTGGCGTTGTACGCCGCGCTTCCTCGGCGCGCCACGCGCCCGGCGACGCTGCTGACGTTGACGATGTCGGCCAGGTGCCGCGGCTCGCTGTCTGCGGCCTCGAGGAGGTGGGGCAGTGCCGCGTGGGTCAGCGTCATCAGCGCGGCGACGTTGATGTCGAGCATCTGCCGCCACTGCGAGGTGTCCGCACCCTCGACCCGCCCCAGCAGCATCACCCCGGCGTTGTTGATCAAGATGTCGAGGCGGCCGAGCTGGTCGACGGTGCGCGCAACGGCCTCGCGCGCCTTGGCCTCGACGCTGACGTCGGTGTCGAGGATGAGAGCCGAACCGCCGCTGTCGGTGATGCGCGCCGACAGGTCGTCGAGACGCTCGCGACGCCGGGCCACGAGCGCCACGCGCGCCCCTTCCCTGGCGAGTGCGACGGCGGTCGCTTCACCGATCCCGCTCGAGGCGCCGGTGATAAGGGCGGTGGTTGCACTGAGGGGTTCAGTCATCGCCCGACTGTAGAGCCACCGGCTGCGCAGCCGCGGAGCCTGATTGGTACCCGCGACAGGATTCGAACCTGTGACAAAGGGATTAAGAGTCCCCTGCTCTGACCAACTGAGCTACGCGGGCCCGGCGCCCGATTCTACTTGGGTGCCGGGCCCACCCCGCCGCCGACCCGGCCGGTCCGGCGCTGGTGGGAGAGCCAGATCATCGCCCTCTGCTGCTGGCCGAGCCGGGCGCGCCAACTCGGCGGCGGCGGCGTGACCCCGACCAGCGGCGAGGTCGTGCGAGCCTCGAGCGAGTCCCGCAGCCCGCCAGCGCCGCGGCCCTCGAAGACGGTTACCACCCGGCCGAGGTCGTTGGCCCCGAAGTGGCTGTCACCGGCGCCCGCAGCGGCGCCGAGCTGCTCACGATGCGCGGCGTAGTACTCGTCGAGGCGCTTCCAGGTTCCCGGCAGCACCGGGGCCGTGTGGCGCAGCTCGATGCCGTCGACGCGCCGGCTGCCGAGGAGGGCATCGAGCCGCCCCCGCGACATCGACGCGAAGTACGTCGGCATGAACGGGTGCGCCACCAATGCCAGGCCGCCCTGGTCGTGGATGGCGTCGACGGTGTCGGCGACGGACATGTGCATGCGCACCTGCTTGTCGATGAACAGGCCGACGAGGTGCGTGCCCGGTGGGAAGACGCACGTGACCTCCTCGCCGCGTACCACGTCGACCCCGAGCGCAGCACCGACGTCGACGGCCTCGGCAAGGTCGGCGATGGTGTCGTGGTCGGTCACGCACACCACCGACAGCCCGATTGCCGCCGCCGCGCGCACCAGCTCGGGCGCGGTGACCATGCCATCGCTCGCCAGCGTGTGCGCGTGCACCTCGGCGGCGGACAGGCCCGGTGGCAGCTCGATGCGCTGCCCGCCGGCCGCCTCAGGCAACCGCCGTCCCCGGCTCCGGCGTGGCCGGCACCCCCTCCGGCACGCGCGACTGCAGCACGCCGACGCGTGGCACCGCCACCTTCATCATCACCCACCAGGACGCGGCCGCCAGCGCAACGCCGGCGATCACGTCGACCACGTAGTGCTCGCCGAGGAAGACCACACTGAACCACACCAGGATGCACCATGCGAACGCGAACCACGCAGCGCGCGGGTAGATGCGCCGCAGCGCCAGGAAGCCGAGGAACGGAAACGCCGCGTGCAGCGAGGGGAACGCGGCCACGGGGTTGGGGTTGAGGCTGTTGTAGTACCTGCTCACAGCGCTGGGCAGCGTGGTGCCGATGATGCGATGGAAGCCAGCGATCACCCCCTGTTGCTCTGCATACCAAGGCGGTGCCGTCGGCACCAGCAGGAAGATGACGAAGGCGACCAACGCCATGCCCATCAATGCGGTTGTGAACCGGACGAACTGGACTCTGTCGACCAGCCACAGCACCATGCCGACGGCGAACGGAAAGGCGAAGTGACCGAAGTAAACCACTGTGGCTGCGTACTCGATGGCGCGACCGCTCGATCCGACATCGAGGGCCTGCTGCAACACAGCGGTGGGCACGTGCCCGCCGAACAGCCCGGTTTCCAGGTGGGCGAGGTCGGCGACATGGGGTGCGAAGCCGGCGTTGGGAGCAACCGCGCGCATGAACTCCCAACCGAGGAAGATGACCACGAATGGCACCCAGTCGCGCAGGAAGCCGAGGAAGCGCCCGCTCAGCACAGCGACCGGGATGAACAGGAAGAGCAGGTAGTCCGGCGAGACGCTGATGCCGCGCCAGATCAGGATGCCGGCGACCGCCACCAGGTACGCCAGTGAGATGGACACCAGCGGGCCCGGGCGGCGGGCGCGGCGGAGCAGCGGGGAGAACACGTTGCAGGCAAGTCTACGCGGCGCCCACGAACGTGCTGCGGAACCGATTGAGAGTCTGCTGAGAAGCGCTGCGAATTCGCGGGTGGCAGCGCTGAGCCCTCCTATACTCGAACGCGTGACCGAGACCACTCGGGTGCTGGTGGTCGACGACGAGACCAGCATTCGCGATTTCATCTCTCTCGGCCTGCGCCACGAGGGCTTCGAGGTCCAGACGGCCGCTGACGGGCGCGCCGGGCTGCGCGCTGTCGATGAGTTCAAGCCGCACCTCGTCGTCGTCGACCTGATGATGCCGCGCCTGGACGGCTGGGAGGTCTGCAGGGCCATCGCCGGTGACCGCAGCCGCGGCGTCATCATCCTCAGCGCGCGCGACGAGACCGGGGACCGCATCCAGGGGCTGGAGCTCGGCGCCGACGACTATCTGGTCAAACCGTTCGACTTCGGCGAGCTGCTGGCGCGCATTCGCGCGGTGCTGCGCCGCCGCAACCCCGCGCTGTCACGCATCCTTCGCGCCGGCGACCTCGCCATCGACACCGCCACCCGCGAGGTCACCGTCGGCGACCGGCAGGTGAGCCTCTCTGCGCGTGAGTTCGACCTGCTCCACTACCTGGCGGTCAACGCCGACCAGGTGCTGCCGCGCCAGCGCATCCTCGACGAGGTCTGGGGCTTCAACTTCTTCGGCGACGAGAACAACGTCGAGGTGTACGTGCGCTACCTGCGCCAGAAGCTGGACGACACCACCCACGAGCGCATCCAGACGGTGCGCGGCGTGGGCTACCGGTTGCGCGCCTTCCCCACGCCGGCCACGCCCGGGGGTTGAGCGACGGACCGCCCGCGTGGGCGCCTCGCGTTCCTGCGCAGCGTGCGCTGGCGCCTGACGCTCACCTACGTCGCGCTGCTTGCCATCCTGCTCGCCGGTTACGGGCTCTACCAGCACACCTCGCTGCGTCAGAGCCTCATCGCTGCGCGCGTCACCTCTCTGCAGAGCGACATCAACACCGCGCGCGCCCAGATCGCCCGCTCGACCGCGCCCGCGGTCCGCGGCGCTCGCGTGCTCTGCTCCACCGACGCGGGTATTGACCTGGTCGGCCGCGTCGTCGCCACCGCGGTTGCCACCGTGTCGGGACACACCGTGGCGGTCATCGTGTACGACCGCAACCTGCAGGTGGTCGCCCAGGCACCCGCCGGCAACGACCTTCCCCACCTCGATCCGGCCGGCCTGCAGAGAGCGCAGACCGGCACCCGCAGCAACCCGGAGGTGATCGCCGGCGCCGGGGGCCAGGACCAACTGGTGGTGGGATTCCCAGTGCGCAGTGGCGTCTCGGGCGGCAAGGTGTGCGGCGTCGCCCAGCTGTCGACGTCGATGGCACCGCTCGCGTCCGTGCTCAACGACGAGCTGACCCTTCTCGTCGCCGGCAGCGCGGCCGCCCTGCTGATCGCCCTGCTCGCCGGCCTGCTGCTCACCGGCCGTGCGCTGCGTCCCCTGCACCGGCTCACCGCGACCTCCCGGCAGCTCGCCGCCGGCGACCTCCGCGCGCGCAGCGGTGTCGAGGGTCGCAACGACGAGATCGGCGAGCTGGCGCGGTCGTTCGACGACATGGCCGCTCGCATCGAGGCGTCCTTCGCCGCGCAGCAGGAGTCCGAGGGACGCACCCGACGGTTCATCGCCGACGCGTCGCATGAGCTGCGCACCCCGCTGACGGCGCTGAAGGGCTACATCGACGTCATCCGCCGCGGTGCCACCCCCGACCCGGCCGCGCTCGACGCGGCTCTCGAGGCGATGGGACGCGAGGCCGAGCGCATGCGTGTGCTTGTCCTCGACCTGCTCACTCTGGCGCGGCTCGATGCCGAGCGTCGGGCGCAGCCCGAGACCGTCGACCTCGGTGAGCTCGTCGCCCACGTCCTCGACGAGGGCGTGCCCGGCATGGCGGCCACGGTCAACCGCGACCTCGGGGTTGGAGCTCTCGCCAACATCGACCGCAACGCGCTGACCACGATCATCCGCAACCTGCTCGTCAACGCGTGCCAGTACGCTCCCGGTGCTGCCCAGACGTGGCGCACCTGGGCGGCGGATGGGCGTGCGTACCTGGCCGTCCACGACGAGGGTCCGGGGATCGCGGCCACCGACCTGCCGCACATCTTCGAGCGCTTCTACCGCGGCGAGAAGACGCGGGCGCGCGAGGAGGGCGGCAGCGGGCTCGGCCTCTCCATCGTGCAGGGGCTGGCGAGCACGCATGGGGGCGACGTCGGCATCGACAGCACCGAGGGCACCGGGACCACGGTCACCGTGTGGTTTCCGGTGGCCTCTCCGCCACCACCGCCGCCGCCCGCGCCTAGAGGTTGAAGGGCGACTGGAAGCTGTACTGGTTGAGCAGGGTGATCTCGTTGCTGATCAGCAGGAAGCCGAAGCCAAGCAGGAGGATCCCGGCGACGGTGTTGATGATCCCCCTGCGCCGGTTGACCGCGCGGATCACGTTCTGCATGCGGTCAGCGAGGACCGCCACCAACAGGAAGGGCACCGCCAGCCCGACACAGTAGATGAGCATGAAGGGCAGGCCGCCGAAGTCCCCGCTCACCGCCAGCTGGAGGATGGCGCCGAGCTGGGCACCGATGCACGGCGTCCAGCCCAGCGCGAAGGTGATGCCGAGCAGGAACGCACCCAGCGTCCCGCTCAGCGGCGTCGAGTGGAAACGGATGTCGCGCATCAGCAGCGGGATGCGGATCACCCCCATGGTCTGCAGCGCCAGCAGGATGATCACCGCGCCGGCGACGCGGTTGACCGCGAGCTGGTGGCGGAGCAGGAAGGTCACCTCCAGCGCCTGGAGCACGTAGAAGAGCGCGATGAACACCACGCAGAAGCCGGCGACGAACGCGATCCCGTTGCCGAGGATCGGGGCCCGCGGCACGGGCAGGTGCAGGCTGCGCGCGCCGCGGTCGCGCGAGAAGCCGGGCCCGACCTCGGCGGCAGCCACGCCGCCCCCGCCCGCGGCGACCAGCGCCACCGGCGACGGCGCCGGTTCCAGCTCGCGGCTGGCGCGCCCCCCCAGGTACGCCGCGTAGGCCGGTACCAGCGGGAACACGCACGGCGAGAGGAACGACGCCAGCCCGGCGAGGAACGCCAGCGGATACGACGGACCGATCAGGGCGAGCACGCGGCCATCCTACGCGCGCCCTCACCGTCGGGCAGCGCTGTCCGCTACGGAGGACCCTCGACGTAGTACCGCTGCCGCCAGCGCACCAACACGTACGCGATCGCCAGCACGAGCAGCACCTCGAACACCAGCGGCACCGGCCAGTGGAACACGTTGCCGACCAAGCGACCGAACGCCCCGCTGTCCGATGGCCGCGGCGTCGCCCGCGGCGCCGCCGCGGCGGTGGCGCTCGGCGGCGCTGTCGCCAGCGTCGCGGGCACGGTGGCTCCCGGTGACTCCGGCACCAGCGCTGGTGGTGCGGGGGCGGTGCTGTCCGACTCGGAGTAGACCTGTCCGCCGGAGGCAGGGTCGAGCGCTGCGATCACGATCGGCGGCGTGGTCGGCTCCACCGCGATGCTCTCCACCTGGCGCGTCTTGGCGGGCAGTCCCTGGTCGGCCGCGCTGAAGGTGCTGCCGCCATCGGTGGACCGCAGCAGGTCGCCGCCGCTGCTGCTGCCCGCGTCGGCGCCCGCGTAGATGAGGTTGGGGTCGAGCGGGCTGAACGCCGCCGACGTCACGCTCAGGCTCTCGGCGACACCGGTCGCGGCGGTCCACGTCGAGCCTCCGTCGCCACTGCGGAACATGCCCTTGCTGGTGGTGACCACGAGTGGCCGCTTGGTGACCGACGTCGACAACGGCCCCGCCGCCACCGACGTGGCGATCGCCGACGACGGCAGCCCGCTCGCAAGGGTTTGCCAGCTGGTTCCGGTTCCGCTGTACCGGAAGAGATAGCCATTGCTCAGGTCACCGCGGTCGGTGGCGGCGACGAGCACCAGGGAGGGCGAGTTGGCCGCCACCGCGAGGGCGGAGATCGAGTACTGGCTGAGACCGCCGGTGTGCCAGGCGGTGCCATCGGGGCTCAGCGCCACGCCCCGGTTGGTTCCCGCCGCGATGCCGTCGAGCCCGAAGGCGAACGAACGCACGGTGAGGTCGGGCAGCCCCGTCGACGCCGCCGTCCAGGTGGAGCCGCCGTCGACGCTCAGCTCGGCGCCGGCACCGTCGGTCCCCGCGAACAGCCGCTTGGCGTTGCGAGCGTCGAAGCCCACCGCCCACACCCGTACGCCTTTGAGAGAGGTCGCCGTCCACCCGGCCCCGCCGTCGGTGCTGACGTACACGCCCGCGTCCGTGCCCGCGACCACCAACCCCGCCGTGGCCGGGCTGGCCGCCAGCGACCAGATCCGTCCGCTGCCCAGGCCCGGCAGGGTGCCGCCCTGTGACCACGCCGCCCGCGCCGTGCCGCCGCCCGCCCAGACGAAGACAAACGACGCCGCGATGGCGCCGAGCATCAGGGCCGCGGGGAGGCGGCGCGTTCTCATGTGCATGGCGGTCGGGGGGTGAGGCGAGCGCTGGAGGACGTTTGAAGGATGGCGCCCCGCCGGTGTGGAGGCGACCGCGGGGCCGCCCTGTTGGCCCGAGGATAGCAGCGGGACCACTCGGTGGCGGCTCGTTACCGGCTGGAGTCAGAGGCGCCACGCCCGTTCACCGCCTGGTTGCTAGCGTCGTGTTGTGGACCAGAACGGCGCCGCGGTCTCGACCTGCAGCCGGGCCGGATGCGCCAATGCGGCCGACTTCTCCTGCTCGTACGTGGATCGCCGGCGAAACGCCTGCGACACCGGCTGGTGCGCCCAGCACGCCCTCGACATCAAGGGCCGGCAGTTCTGCGCGCGCCACGCCAGCACTGTGATCGCGGTCGGCCAGGAGCTGATCCAGGCCGGCCATCTCCCCGAGCTCGACAACCGGGTGCCATCGCTGGTGTACTGGGTGGGCCGCGATCTCGACACCGACGTGCCGGTGATCCTCGCCACCCTGCTCAACGAGAGCGACGGCGAGACCCTGGTGGTCGACCCGGTTGCTCTCGTGGCCGGCGGCGGGCGCACCAGCGAGCGCCGCTGGGAGCGCAACTGGAAGGTGGTGTCGCACGTCGGCATCTCCCAGAAGGTGACCCTCCAGGTGGTGGAGGGCGAGCCCAACGACGTCGTCCTCCGAGTCGGCTCGGTGGTCGTCGCCCGCGAGACGCCGCCCTGGATCGCCGCGCGCGAGGACGGCCGCGAGCTCGAGGCCGAGCAGGACCACGCCGAGCGCCGCGCCTTCTACCACCGCCTCCACGACGCCATCACCGCCGCGCTGAGCGCCGAGAAGGCACTCCCGTACTACTAGGCGTGCACCGCCACCTGATGGTGCGCCTGCAGGTACGCACGGATCGAGATCAGCGCGGCGATGCCGTCGCCGACCGCCGCGCCCAGCTGCTTGGTCGACCCGGCGCGGACGTCGCCGGCCACGAACACCCCGGGCATCGACGTCTCGAAGGTGGGCGACGCTGTGATGAAGCCCTCGGCGTCGATGGCCACCCCGCTTGCCTGGAGAAACCCCGAGTTGGGGTCGAGCCCGACGAAGATGAACGCCGCGGCAGGCGTGACCACCTCGTCGCCGCCCGGTCCGTGCAGCTGGACTGAGCCGAGCCTATTCTTGCCCACCAGACCCGTCACCGTCGTGTCGGTCTGCACCACAAATCGGGGGTCGTTGAGCACCTTGTCCTGGAGCAGCGGGGATGCGCTGAGCCTGGGACCACGTTCCACGATGCGGACGCGCTTGGCGAACTGGCCGAGGAAGACTGCCTCCTGGACGGCGGAGTTGCCTCCTCCGACCACCAGCAACTCATCGGCGCCGCGGTAGAAGGGACCGTCGCAGGTGGCGCAGAAGTGCACCCCGGCGCCGATCAGGTCCTCCTCGCCGGGCACGCCGAGCCGCCGGTACGTGGATCCCGTGGCCACAAGCGCCGAATGCGCCGAGATCTCCTTGCCGCTGCCAAGCCGCAGGCTGACGTCGTCGCCGTCCGCGGCGATGCTCTGCACGCCGACGGCGCTGAGCAGCTCCACCTCGTAGCGACGCGCCTGCTCGATGAACCGGTCGGCGAGCTCACCGCCGCCGACGCCCGTGGGGAAGCCCGGGTAGTTGTCGATCCGCTCGGTGATGCCGGCCTGGCCGCCCAGCGCGCTGCGCTCCACAACGACGGTGTCGATGCCCTCGCGTGCCGCGTAGATGGCGGCGGCGAGCCCGGCCGGACCGCCGCCGATGATCGCCAGGTCGTAGCAGCCGCGCTTGGCGTCCAGGGTGAGGCCGAGACGCCGGGCCAGCTCGTCATTGCCCGGGTTGACGAGGTGGTCGCCGCCGTCGAACACCACCGTGGGGATGGTGCGGCCGCCGTCCTGCAGCCGCTCGACCATCGCCAGGCCCTTGACGTCGTCGTCGATGTCCACCCAGTCGAACGCGACCCGCTGCTCGCCGAGGAACTTCTTGGCGCGACGGCAGTCCGGGCACCACGGGGCGCCGTAGACGGTGATGCCGGCCATGTCAGGTCCTCGCCGCGGTTCGACGCTCTGCCTCGGCCTTGATTCCCGACACCGACGCGGCAACGGCTGCCTCCCATCTGCGCGCCACCCGCTCACCCCACCACGAGCCGACCATCCAGAGGTCGGTGCCCATCTCGCCCGTGTAGACGAACTCGGTGCGGCCCGAGCGTTCGATCAGGTCGAAGGTCTCGGTCACGTGCGGGATGGGCCCGCGCAAGAGCCGGAAGCTGATGCGGTGCGGCCATTCAAAACGAACGGTCTCGACCGTTGCGGCCGTCAGGCCACCCGCGATCTTGGTGAAATGCTCGGCGAGCACGAGGTCGCTGCCGCGCTCGAGCACGCGCAGCTTTGACTCCATTGCCCTCGGGGTGCGGCCGAGGTAGGGACCGGCGATCACATCGAAGACGATTTCCGGCGTCGCACCGATCGACGCCCGCAAGGGTCCCAGCGGACGGATGCGCCGGCCGATGCCGAGATCGAGGGTGAGGTCCCCGCGCACGATGAGGACATACGCCGCACCGATGGCACCGATCAGTGCCGCAACGCCGGCCGGGACAGCGAGTGCGCGTCGACGTGTCATTGGGCGATCCAATGTACTCGGCCACCTCCAACAATGGAGTGCTGATCGGCTTCGCCGGCAACGACCCGATCGTTGGACTGCTGATCACTATCGCTGCGACTGCGCTGGATCGGCCAGCGCATCCGCGCCGAGACCGGCATCCTCGTCGACGCGTCGCTCAGCATCGTCGAGGCCCACGCGATTGCCGATGAGGCGTACCACCGTCTCGTGCACGATGTGCGAAGACGCGACGACGTCACCGTGCACCTCAATCCCAGCAGTGACGGCGTCGACCGTCACCCCGTCAGCGCGCATCATCGTCGCCCGTGATACCGCTGTCACAGAGCGTCGTGTACGATCAGGCGGTTGCACCGAATTTGCACGGAGGATGCCATGGACGCCGGCAGTAGACGCCCGCACTTCGCACCTTCGCGCACGTCCACCGGAGCCCGTTGATCGGGAGCTGACCTCTTCGGAGCGTGCGCGGATCAGCACGCTCACCGCCCACATCGGCGGACAAGAAGGAGGCACCCCAATTGGGATCACTGAGCTTTGCTCCACCTCGGGCCTGAGCCGGGACACAAGCGCCCCGGCCGTCGTCGACAGCGCACACATCGGTGACATCACCGGCGCGCTCGGAACCATCCGTCACCACGACACCGACCACCGCGTGGGGTTGCGTCGCAAGCTGTTGACCTTGCTCGCGATCATGGGTCCCGGACTCGTGGTCATGATCGGAGACAACGACGTCGGTGGCGTGTCGACGTACGCGCAGGCGGGTCAGAACTACGGCACCAGCCTGCTCTGGACCCTGCTCCTGCTCGTGCCGGTGCTGATCGTCAACCAGGAGATGGTGGCGCGCCTCGGTGCGGTCAGCGGCGTCGGTCACGCCCGTCTCATCTTCGCCCGCTTCGGCCGCCTCTGGGGCGCCTTCTCGGTGGGTGACCTGATGGTTCTCAACTTCCTCACCACCGTCACCGAGTTCATCGGTGTCTCCCTGGCGATGCAGCATTTCGGGGTCAGCCAGTACGTCTCGGTGCCGGCGATGGCGGTGATCCTGCTCGTGGTCGTCACCACCGGCAGCTTCCGACGCTGGGAGCGCGTCATGTACATCTCGGTGGTCGCCAGCCTGTTGATGATCCCGTTGGCGTTCATGAGCCATCCGCAGCCAGGACAGATCATCCACGACGCGCTGGTTCCCGGTGTCCGCGGCGGCCTCGACTCCACAGTGCTGCTGCTGATCATCGCCATCGTCGGCACCACCGTTGCCCCATGGCAGCTGTTCTTCCAGCAGTCCAACGTCATCGACAAGAGGATCACGCCTCGCTGGCTCAACTACGAGCGGGCCGACACGGTGATCGGCTCGATCCTGGTCATCGCCGGCGCGGCCGCCCTGATGATCACCGCCGCCTTCGCGTTCGGGGGCACGCCGCTGGCCGGTCAGTTCGGCGATGCCGGCACGGTCGCCAACCAGCTGTCAGCGACCATCGGCCCGCGCGCCGGTGACATCTTCGCGATCATCACGCTCAACGCGGCGTTCATCGGGGCCTGCGCAGTCACGCTGGCGTCCTCGTACGCCTTCGGGGACACCTTCAAGGTCAGGCACTCGCTGCACCGCGGCGCGACCGATGCACGAGCGTTCTACATGAGCTACGCGGTGATGATCCTCCTGGCCGCGGGCATCGTGATCATGCCCGGCGCGCCGCTGGGCATCATGGTGACGGCCGTGCAGGCGCTGGCGGGAATCCTGCTGCCGTCCGCGACCGTGTTCCTCCTCATCCTCTGCAACGACCGCGACGTCCTTGGACCGTGGGTCAACCGAGCATGGCTCAACGCTGTTGCCGCGGTGATCCTCGCCGTGCTCGTCGGCCTCTCCGCAATCCTCACCATCTCCGTGTTGCTGCCCAGGCTCGACGCGATCGTTGTCGCGGAGTACGTGGCGGTGATCATCGCTGTCTGTCTGCTGGCCATCGTTCTGTACGCGCGGTACCGCCCCCAGCTGACCATGCGCTTGTTCGGCGCCGACACACCGCGGTACCGCCACGCCGCGGCAGCGGCGGTGGTCTCCGCCATCGTTCCGCGGCTCAGCGGCGAGGACCGTGCCGCCGAGCGGGCCACGTGGCGGATGGCGCCGGTGGACACGCTGCCAGCGCCGGGGCGCTCGCGGGTCCGCACCGCCGGCATGATCGCGCTGCGCCTCTACCTGATCGTTGCGGTCGGGCTGCTCGTCGTCAAGACCATCCAGCTGACGCTGGGCGCGCACTGATCACCTGGTGTGGGGCGGCAGCGCGCCGCTCCACCCGCAGACGCGTCAGCCCTCCATCTCACCCACAGGGGGTTGCCAGCGCAGCAGTGCCACGTCCGAGACCTGGCGAAGGTGCGCGCGCATCGCCGCCGCCGCTCGCGGGGGATCGGCGGATTCGATCGCATCGAAGATGCGCCGGTGCGCCGCCAGGGAGGCACGGGGACGATCCGGTTCGGAGAGGGATTCGATCCGCGTCTCGTGGATCGCGTCGGCGAGCCCATCGATGACGTGCTCGAGGACGCGGTTCTTGCCGGCGCGGTGCACCGCGTGGTGGAAGGCGGCGTCGCCAGCCACGCCGAGCCCATTCGCCGCCACCTCGGCCTCCATCTCCGTGAGCGCGCCGCGCATCGCCGCCAGGTCGGCGTCGCCGCGGCGCGTCGCCGCCAGCTCGGCCAGGCGCACCTCGAGGAGCTCACGCGCCTCGAGCACCTCGGGCAGGCGGGCGCGGCGTTCGACCAGCTTGTGGAGCACGCCGCCGAACCCCCGGCTGCGGCGCAGGAAGACGCCGCCGCCGTGGCGCACCTCGATGAAGCCCTGCGCCTCGAGCACCGCCAGCGCCTGGCGCAGCGACGCCCGGCTCACCCCAAGGCGGGTGGCCAGCTCACGCTCTGGCGGGAAGCGGGCACCGACCTCGAGGTTGGTGCGGATGACGAACTCGCCCAGCCGCTCGACCAGGTCTTCGTAGAGGCGGGTACGGCCGAGCGGGCGCAGCGGCGAGGTGTCGACGGTCACCTTCCCGAAGTCTCCCAAGCGTGGATTGGTCCGTCCACTGACACATTGACACACTGGATCATTCTGAGCAACACTCCAGTCCACCGCGGTGTGAAGGCCCGAACGGGCCCTGTTGGAGGTGGGACAGTGTCGCCGAGTGCAGTGGTCCGTGTGTCCGGCAGGTCCGGCCATCGACGACTCATCACCGCCGCGGCGGTGACCCTCCTTGTCGCGGCCTGCGGCAGCTCCAACACTCCGAGCAGTGGCGGCGGCGGCGCCACCGGCAACATCAAGACGGACAGCTCGGGGCACGTCAGCTACGGCGTCCTCTCCTGCTTCACCGGCACGCTGGCCGTCCTCGGCCAGGCGATGCTGCAGGGTTCCCAGGTCGCCCAGAAGGTCATCAACGACAATGGCGGCGTCCTCGGCAAGCAGCTCGATCTGAGCCACGCCGACACCCAGTGCGATGAGGCAGACGCGGTGCCGGCGGTGCGGCAACTCCTCTCGGCCGACAGCGCCAGCGGCATCATCGGTCCGGAGACGCAGGAGATCGCCGCGGTGTCGCCGATCGTCAGCGCCGCCAAGATCCCGACCGAGTTCCAGGGTGGTAGCACGGACTTCGACAAGAACGCCAACCAGTACCTGTGGCGCGACAGCCCCTCCGATTCTCAGCTGGGCGTGGCCATGGCGCTGTACGCCAACAAGAAGGGATACAAGACAGCGGCGTTGCTCTTCTCCTCGGACATCGCCCAGCAGACCATCCCCAAGCCGATCAAGGCGACCTGGCAGAAGTTCGGCAACAGCATCGTCGCCGATGTCACCGTGGCGCCCGGTCAGACGTCGTACCGCACCCAGGTGCAGAACATCATCAACGCCCACCCCGACGTCATCTTCACGCAGCTCGATCCGCAGACGGCGGCGGTCATGTTCCAGAACTTCAAGGAGCTCGACAACCTGGCCATCCCGATCGTCGGAACCGACGTCACCAGCGGTGACGACTACCTCAAGGCGATCACCTACCCGATCGCCCACGACCATCTCATCTCCGTGTTCGGCACCAATGCAACCGGCGCGGCGGCCGACAACTTCGCCAAGGCCTTCGCCGCCCAGAACGGCGCCACGGCCCAGCCGATCGCCGGCGCCAACTACGCCTACGACGCCGTGCTCAGCCTGGCGCTGGCCATGGACAAGGCCGGTACCACCGACGGACCCGGCGTGATCGCGGCGATGAAGTCGGTCACCAACCCGCCCGGCCAGGCCTGTGACGCCTACGCGGACTGCCTCAGGGCGCTCCAGGCCGGCACCAAGATCAAGATGGATGGCGCCAGTGGCGACCTCATCTTCAACGGCTTCAACAACGTGTTCGGACCCTACGGTGCCTTCCAGGCTGACGCCAGCTCTGGCAAGGAGGCGCAGGTGCAGCTCCTCTCGGCATCGGACCTCGCCGCAGCCACGCCCTGACAGGTCTCAGTGCACCAGGCTCTCCTGACGCTCGGTTTCGGCCTAGTGGCCGCAGCCATCCTGTCCCTGTCGGCGCTCGCCTTCACGCTGGAGTACTCGGTCACCAACGTCGCCAACCTCTCACACGGTGAGATCCTCACCGTCGGCGCCTACTGCGCCTACGAGGTGCAGCAGCACGGCGGCGGCGTCATCCTCTCGGGCCTGGCCGCCGCCGCCGGCGGGGGGCTGCTCGCGCTGGCGGTGCACGAGGGCGTCGTCGATCGGTTCGTGCGCAGGGGCATCGGCGGTCTGCCGACGTTCATCGCCACGCTCGGCGTGTCACTGATCATCCAGAACATCCTGGTGGTGATCTTCGGGGGCGGCAACCTCGGCTACCAGGTCCCCCAGGGGGCGCCTCGCACCGTCGGTCCGTTCCTGTGGAATGACACGGAGATCCAGATCATCGTCTCCGCGGTGGCGATCACCGCGCTGCTCTACGTGATCATCCAGCACACCCGCTTCGGCAAATCACTGCGGGCGGTGTCGCAGAACCGCTCCCTGGCGAGCGTCTCCGGGATCAACGCCCACCGGGTCGCGGCGTTGACCTGGGTGCTGGCCGGACTCATCGCCGGGTACGCCGGGTTCATCTATGCGGAAAGCCTGGGGACGCTCAGCCCCACCTTTGGATTCCAGTATTTCCTGATCACCCTGACCGCGGCCGTTGCCGGTGGGCTGGGCAGGGCCCTGGGCACGCTGGTGGGCGCGGTCATCGTCGGCATCGCGCTCGAGTTCTTCGGCGGTTACCTGAGCGCCAGCTACAACCTGGCGTTCGCCTTCGCCATCCTCTCGTTGGTCATCCTGGCACGTCCTCGCGGCCTGTTCGTCGGCGGGCGCCGGAGTGTCTTCGAGTGATCGACCAGCTGGTCACCGTCCTCACCGAGGCCTCGATCTTCGCGATCATGGCGCTCGGCCTCAACGTGGTCTGGGGTTGGTCCGGTGACTTCGACCTGGCCTTCTACGGGTACGTCGCTCTGGGCGCGTACATGACGCTGGTGCTCACCATCGGGCCGGCCAGCGACCCGACGACGTACATCTTCGGACTGTCGCTGCCATTCCCACTTGCCGTGCTGCTCGGCACGTTGTCCGCGATGGTCCTCGGGCTGATCGTTGGCGCCATCGCGTTACGTCACCTGCGCGGCATCTACTTCTCCATCGTCACCCTCGGCGCCGTGTACGTCCTGTCGACCTTCGCCAGCCAGTTCGTGCCGCTCTTCAATGGCTATCCCGGGCTCAGCGGCCTCGTCGACCCGATGGGCGACTTCTTCGGTATCGACTACGCCAGCTACCAGTACTTCTACCTCGGCCTCTGCGTGGTCCTGCTCGCCGCCGTTCTGATCGGCGTCACCCGTCTCTCCGGCAGCCGCTTCGGCCTGGCCCTGCGGACTGTGCGCGAGGACGAACGCGCGGCCGCTGTCTTCGGTCGTGACATCTACAAGTTGAAGCTCAAGGCCTATGTGATCGGTGCCGGCCTGGGCGGCTTCGCAGGTGGGCTGTTCGCCGGCTACCTCACGGCCTTCAACACCAGCGCGTGGTCGCCACTGGAGACGGTCACCCTCTACGCGGCGATCCTCGTCGGCGGTCGTGGCAGCACCCGCGGCGTCATCCTCGGTGTCGCCGTCATGGTGCTTGGCCTCCAGGAGGCCACCCGCTATCTGCCCGAGGTCCCCGGCCACCCCGACTGGGCGCCGGCGTTCCGGCTCATCCTCACCGGCGTCGTCCTGGTGCTCTTCATCCGTTTCCGCCCCCAGGGGATGATCCCCGAGCGGCGCATGCGCGACCGCACCCCGCCGGGCAGCAGCGGCAGGGAGGCGGAGGTCGTCGCCGGCCCCCAACCCGTCACCGGGCCTGCTCTCGACACGGGCGCGGCGTGACCGCCCTGCTCGAGGTCGCCGGGCTGGCCAAGCACTTCGGCGGGGTCTACGCCGTCGACGCCTGCTCGTTCACCGTCGCCGAGGGCCAGGTCACCGGGCTGATCGGCCCCAACGGCGCCGGCAAGAGCACCGCGATCGACCTGATGTCCGGCTTCAAGATCCCCGACGCCGGCACCGTCCTCTTCGAGGGCCGGCCCATCCACGGCCGGGCGCCGCACCGGATCAGCCGCATGGGGCTGGTGCGCACCTTCCAGTCGCCTCGTGAGTGGCCCGGGCTGACCGTGCTCGAGAACCTCATCCTCGCCGTCTGGAACGCGCGCCGCGAGGGTTTCCTGCGCTCGCTTCGGGGGCCGACCAAGGCCGAGAGGGCGGCCACCACCGATCAGCTGGCACACGCCCGCGAGATCCTCGATGAGTTCGACCTCCTCGGGCTGCGCAACGAGCGCGCCGGCAACCTCAGCGGTGGCCAGAAACGCCTCGTCGAGTTCGCCCGCATCCGCATGGCGCAGCCGCGGCTGGTGATCCTCGACGAGCCCATGGGCGGGGTCAATCCCGTCCTCGGCGAGCGCATGGCCACCGCCGTGCTCGGCTTCATCACCGCGGGCACGTCGGTGGTCATCGTCGAGCACAACCTGCCCTTCATCGAGCGGGTCACCGACAGCGTGGTGGTCATGGCCGCGGGGACGGTGATCGCCGAGGGCCCCTTCGAGTCGCTGCGCTCCAACCCCGCCGTCGTCGACGCCTACCTCGGCGAGATGCCCAGCTATGACGACGTCGACGCCTGAGCCCGCGTCCGTCACAGCCACCGGAGCGGCGCCGGCGGCGCTTGCGCTCGAGGTCCTCGGCCTGACCGCCGGCTACGGCGGTCCGCCGATCATCGAGAACGTCAGCATCAACGCCCGACGCGGGGCGATCACCGCCGTCGTCGGTCCCAATGGGGCTGGCAAGTCCACCCTGCTCAAGGCCATTGCCGGGGTCATCAAGCCGAAAAGCGGCACAGTCGCCGTCGAAGGGCGCGATGTCACCGGGCTGGCCGCGGACAGGATGGTGCGCCGCGGCGTCGCCTACGTGCCCCAGGTGGCCAACGTCTTTCCCCAGCTGTCCGTGCACGAGAACCTGGAGATGGGCGGCTACAGCCGCAGGCACGGGGTCCAGGACCGAGCCGAGGAGTTGTACCAGCTCTTCCCCGACCTCAAGCTGGCCCACCGCCGCCGTGCCGAGACCCTCAGCGGCGGCCAGCGCACCATGCTGGCCATGGCGCGTGGCCTCATGGTCGACCCGGCGGTGCTCATCCTCGACGAGCCAAGCGCCGGGCTGTCGCCCAAGTTCCAGAGCACGGTGTGGGAGCGCATCGAGCAGGTGCGGGCCACCGACGTCGCCGTGGTCGTGGTCGAGCAGAACACGCGCGAGACGCTGCGCCATGCGGCCTGGGCATACGTGCTCGTGCTCGGCCAGAATCGCCTCGACGGACCTGGTCGCGAGCTTCTCCACAACGACGAGGTGGTCAAGCTCTACGTCGGCGTGCTCACCAAGTAGGGCGGTGATGGACGTGCAGGCGTCGCCAGCTCCGTCGGCGGGACCGCTCGCCGGGCTCCGCGTGCTCGACCTCAGTCGCATCCTTTCGGGCCCCTTCGCCACCATGATCCTCGCCGACCTCGGCGCCGAGGTGGTCAAGCTCGAGAACCCGGTCGGCGGCGACGACACGCGGGAGTGGGCGCCGCCGTACCAGGGTGACCAGTCGGCGTACTTCCTCTCCATCAACCGCAACAAGCGGGGCATCGCGGTCGACCTCAAGGCCGAGGCGGGCAGGGAGATCGCGCTGCGGCTCGCCGACGGGGCGGACGTGCTCGTCGAGAACTTCCGCCCTGGAGCGGCGGCCCGGCTCGGGCTCGGCTACGCGGAGCTGTCAGCCCGCAACCCGCGCCTTGTCTACGCCTCCATCTCAGGCTACGGCCAGACCGGCCCCGACGCGCAGCTCCCCGGCTACGACGCCATCGCCCAGGCGCTCGGCGGCGTGGTCAGCGTCACCGGGGAGTCCGGCGGCGAGCCGGTGCGTGTCGGTACGCCGGTCGCCGACCTCGGCGCCGCCATGTGGGCGGCGATCGGCATCCTCGCGGCGCTGCACGCACGCGCTGCCACGGGCCGCGGCGACTGGATCGACATCTCTCTGCTCGACGGCCAGATCGCCTGGCTGACCTACGTCGCCGGTGGGTACTTCGCCACCGGCGAGGTGCCGCGACGCTACGGCTCAGCGCATCCCACCATCGTCCCCTACCAGGCGCTGCGCACTGCCGACGGGTACCTGATGGTGGCGGTGGGCAACGACTCCCTCTGGCAGCGCTTCGCCCCGCTCATCGGGCTCCCCGAGCTCGCCGCCGACGCCCGCTTCGCCACCAACCCCGACCGGGTCG
>JANWHI010000065.1 GCA_025450495.1 Candidatus Dormiibacter sp.
CCGTGGTGCCATCCGGGTGTCTGATGGCGACGCTGCCGCCACCCAGGACGGGGATGTCCACCGGCGTGTCCGGCTCGACCGGACTGGGTGGAACGGCGTCGGGTGCCAGGTACTCGGTGAGGCGCTCGACGAGCACGGGGAACGCGGGGCTGAGTGGCAGATCCGAATCGTGGAGGTCGAAGCCGAGCAGTGCGGCGCGTGGGGCGCCGTCGCGCACCAGCAGCACCGGGCCTGCCTGTGACTCGATGACGGCCCTTCCGAACGACGACGTTGCGAGGTCGCGGGACTGCGCGACGGCGACGTTGCCCACGTCAACGCCTTCCATCAAGGGGTCGCCGGCGCTGGCCGGCGTGAGCGGTCCCGGTCGCACCTCGGCGCCGGCGCCGATCGCCCGGTCGGCGGGAGGACCGACGAGCCAGTACGGTTGCGCAGGCAGCGCGGGTGGGATGAAGCCGTCGAAGATCCAGAGATCGATATCGCTGCGCGGCCGGTACGAGGCGGGTGTCTCGACAGTCAGGTGGATGTCACTACGGAGTTGCAGGGCCTCCTGCAGGAAGATGTTGCGCTGCGTCACGAGGACTGCCTGGATCACGCGTGGGGCCTGGACGATGGCCGACGCGGTGTCATCAAGCGCGAACGCGTCGTGAGGTGTGAGGCCCGCGGTGACCGCACGCGGCGACCCGGAGAGCGTGACATCGACCTCCACGCTGCCGCCGGGCTCAACGGTGATGGCGCGTGCGTCGACCAGATGACCGTCAGCACGCGTCTCGACGGTGGTTGCGTGACGCGCCCGTCCGTAGTTAGTGACGTTGATGGCAACAACGCGCGAGCCGTTCACGGCTGAGACTGACAGGCCGCTGATGCCCAGGTTCTCTCCACTCACGCCGACGGGGCGGTACTGGACGGGGTAGGGGAGGGTCACCGTGGGTCCGCTGATGTCGACGACGCCGTCGCTGATCACGATCACGTTGCGGTCCCCGCTGCCGCCGGGGGCGGCGGTGGCCAGGGCGAGGGCGGCGCGGAGGTCGGCGATCCCCGCCTCTGGGCGAAGCGCTGACAGTGCGGCGTCGAGTATCCCGTGGTCACCGCCGCTGGCGGCGATGACACGGGGGTTCGCGTCCATGGCGATCAGCGTCATGCGCTGTCCGGACCCCAACTCGTCGACGAGGGCTCGGGCCTGGACGACCGCAGCGGCGAAGCGAGACGGCGGCACGTCTGTCGCCTGCATCGGTCCCGACGAGTCGATGATGACGACGGTGTCGGGTCCGAGCTGGGCAGGGTGGGCAAGGGCGGGTCGAGTCAGGGCGAGGACCAGGGCAATCGCCGCGAGCAGCTGGAGGAGGAGCAGCCATGATGGACGGATCCGCTGCCAGGGCACGCTCGCCTGCCTGTCCACGGCATCGGGACGCCACAGCAACGTGCTGGGCACGACCACGTCGCGGCGTCGCACCTTGAGGATGTAAAGGACGATGATGGCAGGAACAGAGATGCCGAAGACCGCGAGCAACGGCGCGAGGAAGCTCACCGTACGATTCCAGCCGCGCGGCAGGCGCGCACCGCGGAGACGATGCCGGTGTCGCTGACGAGATCCACGAATCGCGCTCGGTGGCGCGCGGCGAGGCTGCGCAGCGCGTCGGTGCGGTCGGCGAGCCGGCGCCCGTATGCGGCAATGGTCGCCGGCGTGACGGTGACTTCAACAGCGGCGCGGGTCTCCGCATCGACCAGTCGAAGGTCGCCGCGCAGGTCGGGCTCCACCTCCTGGCGGGACAGCAATCGAACCAGCACCGGTTCCTGGCCGGCCCCGCGCAACGCGGCGAGGGCGGCATCCGGTCCTGGCTGAGACAGGAAGTCCGAGATGATGACCGCGATCCCCGGCGCGGTCCGTGTGGCCGCGCGACCGATCGAGCCGAAGTCGGTGCTGCCGCGGCCCTGCAAACCGGCAAGTGCGACCCAGAGCCTGTGGGTGGCGGAGCGGCCGCGCAGCCGAGGCGTGAGCGTCGTCGCCGTGGCCGCGAAGGACGCCACGCAGGCGCGGTCGTACGCGCCGAGGGCGACATAGCCGAGCGCCCCGGCGAGCGACAACGCGGCGTGCAGCTTGGAGGGATCGCCGTAGGTCATCGACGCCGAGGTGTCAACCCACAGCGTCAGCGTCACGTCCTCATCGGCACTGTGCAGGCGAACGATCAGCCGTTCGTGTCGTGCATATGCATTCCAGTCCACGCGCCGGAAGTCGTCTCCAGGGACGTAAGCACGGAAGTCGGCGAATTCCACCGACCCGCCGGTGCGGCGCGAGCGCCGCTGGCCGGCGTCGCCGAGCACCGGGCGCCGAGACGGCAGGGTCATGCGATCGAGCAGCGCGAGGACCTCTGGAGTGAGGCCGAGCGCTCGCGCCGCGGCGATCCCCTCGGATGCGGCCGGCGTGGTCATAGTGAGCCGGTCGCTCAGCTGACGGCGGGATCTGTATCGACGCTGTCCACGATTTGCGCGATGACCTCGTCCGGTGTTGTTCCCTGCGCCTCTGCCTCGAAGCCCAGCAGGACGCGGTGCCGCAGCACCGGGGTCGCCAGCGCTCTGATGTCGTCGAACGCGACATTGAAGCGGCCATCGAGGAGCGCGCGGACCTTCGACCCCTGCACCAGCCCCTGGACGGCGCGCGGCGACGCGCCGAATCGCACCAGGGTGCGGACCGCGTCCAGACTCGCCTGCTGCGGATGCGTGGCGCGTACAAGGCGCGCCGCGTAGTCGATGACGTGATCGGCCACGGGGACGGTGCGCGCCAGGGCGATCATGCCCAACAGGGTCTCGGTGCCGGCGACGGGCTGTACTCGCGGGAGCTCTGGGCCCGTTGTGCGCCTGGCGATCTCGACGAGGTCGTCGTTGCTCGGGAAGGGCACGAGCAGCTTCATCAGAAAGCGGTCGAGCTGAGCCTCGGGGAGCGGGTACGTGCCCTCCAGCTCGATCGGATTCTGGGTCGCCAGTACGAAAAACGGTTCGGGCAGCGGGCGAGTCTCTCCGGCGACGGTGACCGAATGCTCCTGCATCGCCTCGAGGAGAGCGCTCTGCGTCTTGGGAGTCGCGCGGTTGACCTCGTCCGCGAGGACGATGTTCGCGAAGACCGGGCCGTGCTGGAACGTGAACCTGCGACCGGTGTCGGTCTCGCTGATCACCATGGTCCCCGTGATGTCCGCAGGCATCAGGTCGGGCGTGAACTGGATGCGCGCGAACTGCAGGGTGAGAGCGTCCCCCACTGCTCGGACGAGCGCCGTCTTGCCCAGTCCCGGGACGCCCTCGAGAAGCACGTGTCCCCCCGCGAGCAATGCGGTGACGACGTGACGCACCAACTCCTCCTGACCGACGATGAGCTTGTGCAGCTCCGCCTCGAGCGCGCCCGCCATGGTGGTGAAGTCGTCGGCGGTGGGTTCCTCGACCGCGGGAGCAAGGCTCACCCGCCCAGGCCCTGGAGCGACGCAAAGTACTGCCGCACAAGGTCGCGGTCACCGGGGGCAAATCCACTGCGGTCGAGGGTTTGCAGCACGAACGCCTGGAACTGTGCGAACACCGACGACAGTGCCTGGGTCGGGACGTTCTGGCCGGACGCCAGCTGGAAGCTCTGAGGGTCGCCGAACGGCTGATTGCCGGACCCGGGGACGAAGAGCTGCTCGTTCGCTGCCGCCGCCCCGCCGCGCGATCCGCCCGAGCCTGACTGCCCCTGGCCGCCGCTCCCGCCGCTGCCTCCGGACCCGGATCCACTGCCGATGCCGCTCCCATTGCCGGTGCCGGTGCCGGCGCCGGTGCCGTTGCCCGTGCCCGTGCCCGTGCCGTTGCCATTGCCCGTGCCCGCGGCGTTGCCGCTGGCCGGTGGCGAGCTCGATGCCTGGCTTCCGGCCGGCGATCCTCCAGGCGACCCGCTCTGGCCACTCGCACCCGCGTCGGCGTCTGCCGCAGCGGCGACCCCGGTCTTCGCCGAAGCAACGGCGTCCGCTGCGGCCGCGACTCCGGCAGCGGCCGACGCACCGGCACCCGCGGCCTGCAACTCGCTTGACGCGGCGCTGAGCGCCTGGCCCGCCGCCGCAGTGTCTCCGGAGGCGAGTGCGCTCGCCGCCTGCTGCAGAGCGTTGGCAAGTGGTCTGTCAGCGGTCGACGCGCTTGCGGCGCGGGCCAGTGCCGACGCCAGCTGATGCAACTGCGCGGGTGTGAGTTGGGCCAGTGAACCGCCGACGGACCGCAGCGATGCCGCGGCACTCGACAAGTTGCCCTGGGCGAGAGCGGCGGCGACCTGGCCGAGCGTTGCCGAACCGGTCATGGCCGAACCGGCGGCCGACGCCGCCCCCAGTCGCGACGGGAGCGTCGGATCCGAAAGGCTCTGGATCTGCTGACCCAGCTGGGAGATCGTCTCGAGCGCCTGCTCGGGTGTCTGGGCCTTGTGCAGCTGTGCGAGCGCGTCGCGAAGCGCCTGGTCCAGTTGATGCAGCGCGCCGGTCGGGTCGGGCTGCGCGGTGGCGGCGCGATGGGCCGCTTGCTCCCGCTTGCTGATTGCCGTAATCGCCTTCTGGATCGCCGCGTGGTCACTGGCCGCGCGCTGCGCCGCAAGAGCGTTGCTCGGGGTCGTCACCGCGAGTGCCGCCGCCGCTGCCACACCCGCGACCGCGGCGAGAGCCCGCCACCTGAGGCTGCGCAGCGGGTACACGTCGCCCACGCGGAGCGCTTTTGCAACGGACAAGGCGTCGCGTCGCTGGCGTTCGCCGATCTCGGTGCTGCCGTCACCCTGCGACACGGCCGTGGCAAGCCGCTCGGCGAGGGCCAGGCGCCGGTCCGCGGTGCGCGCCGCGATGAGCGAAGACGGTCGCCGGACGACCGACATCACAGCGCCGGCTGTCAAGAGGATGGCGCTGCCGACCGCGATCAGCGCGACGACGGGGAGCGTCCACGCGCGCCCGGCAGCCAGTACGGCACACGCCCAAACAGCGGCAA
This sequence comes from Candidatus Dormiibacter sp., assembly GCA_025450495.1. The sequence continues at coordinate 4,972 of JANWHI010000065.1, forward strand.
CCGCCGCCGACATGAGCAACCATCTCGCCACGACCTCCGCAGTCGCACGCCGAACCAGCGGCCGGAGCGACGCCTCCAGCGTGAGCTGAGAATCGGTCATGTGCTCTCCGGCTGCGCGCGGCGGGGCCACGGCACCCTGCCGCGCAGCGCGACGATTGCCAGGCTGATGCACAGCGCCGACAGCACAATCGCGAACACCACGAACACCTGCCAGATGTGCCAACCGTTGAGCAGCCCCGAGTCGATGCGATCAAAGGAGACAGCACCGCAGTTGTA